>NZ_JBBKBV010000010.1:0-107358 GCF_037892815.1 Oceanobacillus sp. HCA-5259
ACTACTAATCAACAATAGATTATTTATATTTCTAATTGACTTCCCCGCTAATAACTTATATAATATAACTTGTGTAAATTTAAGGTAGCCTTTGCGCTCAGTGCATTGCCACTAGTTTGTTCCTTATGCAGAATTAAGGGTGTATCGTGTAACTCTCTGCTGCTGGAGCGATGGTACAAGAAAAACAAACTAGCCAGTGTAATTGACGTGGTGATTTATTTTTATACAAAAATAAAATCGAAGGAGGAAATGTCTATGGCACGCTATACAGGTCCTGTATGGAAAAAGTCTCGTCGTTTTGGCATTTCATTAACTGGAACAGGTAAGGAATTAGATAAGCGCCCTTACGCTCCTGGACAACATGGTCCAAACCAAAGAAAAAAGCTTTCTGAATATGGATTACAGCTTCAAGAGAAGCAAAAATTACGTTATATGTACGGATTAAACGAACGTCAATTCCGTAACCTATTCAACAAAGCAGGTAAAATGAAAGGGATCCATGGTGAGAACTTCATGATTTTACTTGAATCTCGTCTTGATAACCTTGTTTACCGCTTAGGTCTTGCTCGTACACGCAAACAAGCTCGTCAGCTTGTAAACCATGGTCACGTTCTAGTTGATGGCCGTCGTGTAGATATTCCATCTTACACTGTTACTCCTGGTCAAACAATCGGCTTACGCGAACGTTCAAAAGATCTTGACATCGTGAAAGAAGCAATCGAAGTGAACAGCTTCGTACCAGAGTACACAACATTCAACGCAGACAACATGGAAGGTTCATACACTCGTTACCCAGAGCGCTCTGAGCTTCCAGCAGAGATTAACGAATCTCTTATCGTTGAGTTCTACTCACGTTAATATCTGCCTTATGCAATTAAATGTGTCAAACCCCTTGAAATGTTTCAATTCAGCATTTCAGGGGGTTTTTCCTTTTTATTTGTTTTGCGCCTTAATCAGCCGTAAACCTTAATAAATCCCCAAATATAATATGATCTGATAAGGACAACTCTTGTCTTGCCACATCGGAATACACTTCACAAATCTTTGTATTAACAACTTCCCCATCTTCTTTTCGATAACAAATTTTATTTTTATAAATGTATTCCTCTGACAGAAAACTTCCATCACGAAAAATAACTGGATGGTTATGATCTCTTGTGAATAGATTATGCCCAAATGAATAACGATTATCTGTACTAATCCCTAATAGATGCAGAAGTGTTGGGCGTATATCGATTATCCCTCCTTGTGTCGTGATCGTTTCTCCCGCTTGGCCGGGGATATGAATGATTAGAGGAACTTGTTGCTGTTTCATGTGGTTAGCTATATTTATTTCCTCATCTAATAATTCACTTAAACCCTTCTCATATTTTTCCGAGATCCCATAGTGATCACCAACTAGAACAAACACCGTATTTTCGTACATACTTTCTTCCTTTAATTTTTCAAAAAACAATCCAACCGATTGATCTAAATAACGAACCGTCGTAATATAACGATTTACGACATCTTCCTCTGTATCTGCCTCGCCGATAAAAATATCCTCCTCATCTAACAAGAATGGAAAGTGATTCGTTAAGGTAATCAATTTGGCATAATATGGTTCAGGCAGATCCACTAAATAAGGAATCGATTGATTAAAAAACGGTATATCTTTTATTCCATAATTAATAGAGTTTGCCTCTGTCACTGTATAATCCTTTTTAGAGTAAAATTTATCATAGCCAAGGGATTCATACATGATGTCTCGATTCCAAAACGTTCGATCATTTCCGTGAAAAACCGCTGAATAATAATCCTTATTTTCCCTTAATAGATGCGGCAGACTATTAAAGATATTTTCAGGTTTTCTTACAAAAACAGAACCGCTTGCCAATGGATAAAGACTCGTATCGATCATCAACTCTGCATCAGATGTCTTCCCTTGTGCTGTTTGATCATAAATTTGGTTGAAATAAAAGCTATCTTTAATTAATTCATTTAAAAATGGAGTAACTTCTTCCCCATTTACTTAGTGATTAATCACGAAATTTCGCGTAGATTCCAAGGTTATAAGGATTATATTCTTCCCTTCCGCTATTCCGAATAAATCCTTTCGTTCTGAACTCTTTGGTTGTGTGTATGCTTCTAGGACATCAGCATCTGCCTCTGTAACAATAAGTGGTTGTAAAGGTGCTTTAATGCTTAACACAATATCATATAAATGGTAATTTAATAAACCAATCGACTTAACCATCTGCTCTCGATCATAGGACTCGGAAAAAATATGTACCGATTTTACGAGTCCTAAGCAAATAGTTAAAATAATAAGAAACGAGCTCGCCACAACATACTTTCTTTTTCTTTGTTTCGGTACGGCTAGGTCAGGTTTCTTTCTAAATAGAAACGGACCTATTATAAATAAATCCACGAACAATAAAATATCTCACCAGCTCATTAGCTCTAACGTGCTGCACTTAAACCGCCAACATTATCGAACTGAAAAAGAATCGGTAATGTAACAAAATCATTATAAAATCGATAGTACAGTAGATCCCCATAAAGAACTCCTGTACCTACTACTACTAATCCGAACAAAATTAATTTATTTACCCGTTGTCCAAAATAAAAACTAAAACCCATCGCTAGTAAAAGGGAACCAATGGAACCTGTCAAAATTAAAATGCTATCAAATATGGAATAAAAGCTAAGATTAAAACCGACGAAGGAAACCGTTACCGTCTTTGCCCAAAGAATACTCGTGATTAATAAAGTTAGTTGTATGCCTGTTAGCTTTTCGAGCTGTTTGTAAAGATTTCTCATATCAAACCTTCTTCATCCTATACTTTATAATGGTTTGGAGAGCAGTACATGCAGTCTCAAAATTCGCTAATGTTATATCCCCCATGAACGCAAACTGAATCCAGTTTTGTTTCAACAAATAATCGCTCTCGTAACTAATAATAATTCCTTTCGCCTTCAATTCATCTCCAATTTCTTTTGAGGAAATGGAAAGAGGAAGTGGAATGGTTAGAATGCCCGGCGAATAATTCTTATCCCCCAAAAAGGAGATGTCAGCATCTGTAAGCATTCTTTTAACTGTATTTCCCATCATGGAATTATTTTCTAGATTCACTCTTTTTACAGCCTCATGTAAAGCTGCAATGAGATTAGAAGAATGCGTATATGGAACGCTGTCCATTTTGGCGTATTGACCTAAATCCAAATACCTTGGTATTTCCTTACTAGGCTCTATTCTCTCCTGATGGAAAACAATCGCTAACCCTGGATAAGAACCAAGTCCTTTTCCACTTACTGTAGTGGCAAGATAAACATCCTTTAAGTCAACTGGAACGATCCCAACCGAACTGCAAGCATCTACGCAGAATTTTACATGATGTTTATTTGTTAATTCTTTCAAACGGTCCAAATCGTAAAGATAGCCTGTCGATGTCTCGCAATGCACAGTCCATAGCCAATCGACATCAGGATGTGCTTCAAGAAAACATTCAATCTCTTCTATTATTATTTTTTTATTCCATTGCTTTTCTATCTTTTCGTACGTAAATTCATCCGTTCCGCATGATCGATTAACCGATATCCAAATTCCCCATTAGCGAGGATAAGCCCTTTTCCCGAAAGTTTTTTTAGATGAGCAGCAACTAAATCATTAGCTAGTGTCCCAGTCCCAACCACAATTTGTGCATGTTCAGCATTCACAAGTTCGCATAGTCTTTCGCGAACTATTTTAATATTTTCCATAAAGTCACTAGAACGATGAGAGATAGGCGGGTTATAAAATGCTTGTTCTACCTCTTTCTTTATCGCCACTGGTCCGGGCAAAAAGTTTAATCGTTTTGATTGGGTCTTCCCCGTCATCATTTTCCGAAATACTTTTGTTGAAGTTTCAAATTTTTCTCGCGTTAAGAACATTGGTTGAAACATCGCTTCCTCTGTTCCAACCATTGGACCAAAGGTTCAAAACCAATCCTTTTATATAACTTAATTTGACGATCTGTTCCAGAAATTAAAGCCATATTATAATCTTTTTCCAAACAATAACGCACAAGAAGTTTGACCAATTGATAGAATACCCGACTCTTTCGATAACTTCTTTTTATGGAAAGTAAACGTACCTCACAAGGGTTCGCATCATTCGGCAAGTATTCATCTAAATCAGCTAACTTTCGATCAAGGGAGAATGGACGATTTGCCCGTACGGTAATATCCCGATGACCTCTTCTCCATCCTTCGCAATGAAGTAGATATTTTCCTTATCAAATTTATCTATTAAACGCTGACTCTGATTTTGCGCGTGCTGTGGGATTTCCTCTACAAATGTTTCATAATTTAATTGATAAATCTGATCCATTTCGTCTGGATCTGCTGCTATTTTATATGTTAAGGTATGCCGCTCCATTTTTTTGCCTCCTCTAACGTGTAGAAAAAATTATTTTCTTGTAAGATGGGGGATAAAAACAATAATTAATAAGATGAATAGACCAATTCCAAAATAGTATTCTCCTAATATCCATGCTGTTACAGGAATCGATAGCATCGCAATTAGCCCGGAAACAGTAAAATTTTGTATAAGCAAATAGCTAATTCCAACAATTAGACCTAAGACAATTATAGCTATTGGTATAAAGAATAATGTGGACGCTAAATAAACGACAACTCCTTTTCCACCTCTCCCTCCAAGATGGATCGGCCAGATGTGTCCAAACAATAGAAAAAATGCACTTACCAATAGCATTATTTTATTTTCTGGAAAAAGAAGACTAGTTAAAGAAAGTGCAATCATAACCTTGGCAATATCGATAAAGAGGGTATATAAAAACCCTTTCTTCCCTAGTTCTCTTCCCGCATTTCTCGCTCCCGCATTACCGCTGCCTAGCCTTCTAATATCTTGTCTAGTCATCCATTTCGTTATATAATAAGCGCCATTCACGCTTCCCATACAGTAGGAAAGCAGAGCAACCAATGTAATATTCAGAACTGTATTCCCCCTTACAACTCTCTAATATACCTGCATGCTTTACAGCTTCTTGTCTATTAATTATTGAAAATTTCTATTTCATTGTAATATCACACAAAAGGTAATTCAAGGTCAATTTAACTATTATCAAAAAATAAAAAGATACGCCTTCCCTATGAAAGACATATCTTTTTTGATTTAACCTAACTAAATTATTTTGCTAATGCAAGTTTAATGTGAGCCAAGTGATGCTCCTCATGCCAGGCTAATTTGGCTACCTTGGTTGCAACGGTTATTTTTCCGTTTATTTCATGTTTAAAGGTTCGTTTTAATTGATCTTCCGTTAAGCTATTTCCCAAAGCTACAATCCGCTCATTGATCCCTTCTAACATTTTAATAGAAGGTTCTACAGGGAGTTCTGTATCCGGTTGAACTGCCCACTCATCTTGAATGAAGTTTGGTACGGTTGGATTATCATCTGTCAAAGCAAGTTTTAACCGTTGGAACATGTTCAACTGAGAGTCTGCAATATGATGAACGAGCTGCCTGACGTTCCAACTACCATCCCGATACGTTTTGCTTAGTTCCTCACCATTCAATGAATCAACGGTTTCTCTTAATCGAGCCGTGTATGACTCAATTTGCTTTAACCATTCTTGAACATTTTCTAATGTTACCTTTTCCGGAACTTCTAATTCACCAATTGGGAACATGACATCCTTATTCAAAACGCTTCTCCCCTATTCTATAAGTAATCAAAATCTATCTATCTTCTAGTCTTAGCGTACCAACAACCCACGTAGGCGTCAAATAAGTTTCAAACCGTCAAAATTACTCCAGCAAAATATCCGCTTAGCACTTCCTTTTCATGTTGATTCATACATGTAAACGTTGCCATAACAGAAAATCGATTATTCTTTTTCTTTTCCAATTCCTCGATTGTTACTTCACAGCTGATTGTATCTCCGGTGAAAACGGGTCTAAAGAATTCAAATTTCATTGTACGAGCTAATACGTTATAGTCTCCCCCAACCTTCGTCGGCAATGTAGCAGTCAGCAGCCCTTGAACAACTAGCCTTCCAAGTTCATCGGGCTCCGTATGATGCTCTCCTTCATCTTTAGATACTGTTGTAAACACTGCGACATCTTCTTTTGTGAATGTCCGTTCAAAACGGATGATATCTCCAATTTGTAAATCCAAGTAAATCTCCTCCTGTAGTATTCGTATCTTAGCAATATCATACCTTTCTTAATGCTGGTCTGCAAAAAGCCACCAATATAATGTACTAAGAAAGCCTAACAAACTTGTAATGCAGATGATGATTAAACTGCTCCAACTGATGATGTTTTCTCCTGCTAAACCACTGTAGAGTGCCGGTGCCGCCCATGGAAGGAGAGGTACATGTTTTATTGAAAACCAAACTCTTTCATTTCCGCTTTCACCATCTGCTTAATTGCTTCATGAGCCGGATCATACTATTTGCATTTGCCTCTATCATGACAATACTCTTATGTCCCTAATTCAGTAGATGATTTGTTGCAATAAAACAACCTAAAACCTACTCGCTCAGAATAAGCCAATTCTTTCCTATTGCTTAACATAAAAATAGTGCGGAGCTTTTTTAATAGCCCGCACTAATATTATAAGTACTATTCAACTTCAATCATATATTCATCATGCTCATGAAGATCTGCGTCATCTTCAACATGAATGACAAGCTTATACGATCCTGGTTCGGTAAATTCGTGAGCTGCAATGTACTCCCCAGCTACTGTTTCTTCAGCATCAACCCAAGCTGTATTCTCACCGTCTCCTTCTGGGACAATTTCATAACGAACGATTGCATCTTCCATTGCTTTATCTTCCAACTGTAGATGGACAGTCAGATCAATTACTTCATTCGTTTGAACGGAATCTGGTTCCACGAAGTGCAGATGGAAGCCGTCTGTATGTGCGTGGTGTTCATGATGTTTGCGATGTCCGTGATGCTCGTGATCTTCATGATGTGCATGATGCGCATGGTGTTCATCATGATGTGCGTGATGTCCAGATTCCCCTGCTGCTTCACCGCCATCACCGACGATAATGGATTTAAGCGGCATCGTATGCAAACCACGAGCAGTCGTGTGGGCATATATTTCGTACGTACCATCTTCCGGGAAAGTCACTTCTGCCGTATATCTTCCGTCTTCTATATGTATACCGTCTATTTCGGAACTGTCATCTTCATTACCTTTTAACCAATACTCAAAGTTCACTTCATCCGCATCCTCAACAAGCTCGTCTCCATAGCTGACAATAGCTTCAAGTTCGACGGTTTCTCCTGGTTCAGCAGTTTCCGGAACATTGAACTCTACTTCAAGCGCAACTAACTCATCCGTTTCTTCTGTTACTTCCTCCTTTTCCCCATTTCCACACGCTGAAAGTAAAAGAATTAATACGATAATAAATGGCGTAATGATTTTTTTCATATAAATATCCTCCATATCAATTTTTCTTGTTTCTTATGCTTGAAAGTACATTAATACCAGAATGGCTGGTACTGATTGTTGTAGTGGGAAATCACGGCAAATAGCTTGCTCTTCTCTCTGTTCTGGTAAGGGAAAACAGAATTAAACAAGTTCTGACAACACCTAACATAACCTTATCAATGAAACGAACCCCTTTCAATGGCAATTCATGAACAGTTTGTGTCAAGCTTTTCTCGGTATCCTTTTCACTCCAGTATTTTTGGCAATCTATTTTGTGCCTTCAAGCAGCTTTTTGGTAATGAGAAAAATAAGCAAGCCGATTAAGTATCAAAAATCCAATTCTGTTATCTCCATACACATGATGAACTTTAATATGATTAAACAAACAGAACGGTTCCATACATTCTATCTCTTGCATGAAAATATGGATAAATTCATTTTGACAAATATTATGAGGACATTTATCGCGTGAACTGGAGGTGATAGCAATGAACGAGAAAACACTAAAAAATCTTTCATAACTTGGAAGAACTTAGCATGGTCCCTGAACAATTTTTGGCTGTGAATCCCGCCTAAAACATATTATGGACGAAGAATCAGCTAAGCACGAAGCTGAACTCTGGGCACAACCGAAGAAAAAAGGGAGAAAGAATAGCTAAAGAAGTAATAACGCAGCCTTTTAGCAAATGAAGCGTACGTTTAACATATTATGGAAATAACGGATCTGATAAAAGAAGAAGCTCTTGAAATCCAGCATAATATGGATAAATAAGAACAAGAGAGGCTTATAAATCTTTAATAAGTGAAACAATCATATTAATGAGCATATGATTGTTTCACTTTTTACTCCATTATGGTTCATTTTCAATACTTTTCCTTAAATGATGCTGTTATGACCTCTATCGTAATCTAGGCTAATCCCAAATTCCTTATCTAGAATTTATAATAGAATCAGGCATTGTTTTACCCCAAATTTTTAATTCCAGTTTCTAGTATTTCCATTTGCAACAATGTCTGTTCGTCTGTAATCGTTTTTTCTTTTCCATTTATGATGGCTTCATATAAATCATCATAAACTCTTCCATAATCGCCATTTACAGATGTCACTTTTTCTTCATGGATGATACCTTCTTCATCAATATATGTTAGTACACCGTAATGTTCTATTGTATCCACACCGAAATCTTTATTATCAGGCATATAAAATAACTTTAAATGTTCTTCCTGGCGATCTTTAGTTTTTTTCACAAAGCTCCCTTTTTTACCATAAATGACAAAGCTGGGTCTCTCTTTGATCCTAAAATAACTCGATTTAACAGATACCTTTAAATTACCATAATATAAATCCAAATCAAAGTAATCATTCATTCTTCCTTGTCCTAATAATTGCCTTACATCATAGTGTATATCATCCGGTTTACCGAAATAACTGATAACCTGATCTATTGTATGCGTGCCATGCGCATATAAAAATGACTCAACACGATCAAATGAAGGGGCAGACTCCGGTATTTCAGGACGATAATAGTCAAAATGCATTTCTACTTCTAGTAAGTCACCTAGTTTTCCTTCTTCAATAACCTTTTGAACGGTTAAAAAGTCACTATCAAAACGTCTATTTTGATATGGCTGAACAATTAATTCTTTGTCTCTTGCCATTGCAAATATTTCTTTAGCCTGTTCAGAGGTTTCCATAAAAGGTTTTTCAACCAAACAGTGTTTATTATGTTTTAATACTAATTTTGCGTATTCATAATGACTGTCCATTCCTGTACAAATCACAATGAGCTGAATTTCCTTATCATTTAATAGTTCATCTAAATCAGAAATATAATTTACTCCAGGAATCCTATCCCAGCTCTCACGGTTAGGATTTCTTTGATAGATTGTTTTTACCTTTATATTCTCTCTTTGTTGTACAAACGGCAGATGATATCTATTTGTGCTTTTCCCATTTCCAATAAATCCTATTGTTAACATAATAAACTCCTTATCTATTTAATATCCTTAGTTCATACTAGTATAATCCTCACAACCCACACGATCAAAAACCTGAACCGTCATGTTAAAAAGCCACCCACCGTTATAGACGGGACGCTACATCAATCCTACGTTAGGCGTACGGATGATGGGGATTTTTTTACATGATGCCTAATACGTGGAAGACTACACCAGCAACAAACAATCCTAGAATGATTACAATTGGGTTAACTTTCTTGTTAAGCAGCCACATACAGAAAAGCGTTAACAGCAATGGAGCTAAACCAGGAATTAACATATCCAAGTTGTCTTGTAAAGTGGTTATTTCGGTCTCACTCAACGAAAGACCAGCAGCCATCTGTTCCAGCGCAGTTTTAATCCCTTCTGCACCTGCAGGTAAATTTGCCCAATCAATATAAGCACCTTCGCTCAGTTTAACTGAAGATACAATTGGTGTAAATGTTATCGATACCCATCGGTTTACTAATGCACCGAGGATGAACATACCGAGGATGGATGCCCCCTTCGTAATATCCTGAAGCAGGCCACCAGATAAGTCTTCAGTGATTTTAGAACCGGCTTTGTAACCGAGTTCTTGTGTATACCACATGGTCCCCATACGAATGAGGTTCCAGAAAACAAAGTAAATAATTGGACCAAGGGGGTTACCGGTCATAGCTAGTGAAGCCGCCAACGCACCAAGGATTGGCTTAACAGTGAACCAGAAAAGTGGATCCCCTACACCCGCTAATGGCCCCATCATACCTACTTTAACCCCTTGAATTGCAACGTCATCAACAGGAGCACCATTTGCACGTTCTTCTTCAAGTGCTAATGTTACACCAAGAATAGGTGAAGCTACATATGGGTGAGTATTAAAAAACTCTAAATGTCGTTGTAAAGCAGCTGAACGATCCTCCTTAGTTGTATATAATCTCTTGATTGCGGGAATCATCGAATATACCCAGCCACCATTTTGCATACGTTCATAGTTCCAAGATCCTTGAAGAAAAGTTGAACGCCACCAAATAGCAATACGATCTCTTTTAGTTAATCTTATTTCTTGTTCCATTTTATGTCTGCCTCCTTTTTAATAATTATCAATAATATCGCCTAGTGGATCACCAAAGTTGCCGCCGTTTCCGCCGCCAGAATCACCCTTTTTAGAAAGTGCAATATAGATAAGTGCAAGAGACAAGCCGATAACACCAAGACCGATAAGTGTGATTTCCGAAACTGTTGCTAAAACAAAACCAATCGCGAAAAATGGCCATACTTCTCTGGTAGCCATCATGTTAATAACCATTGCATAACCAACCGCTACGACCATTCCACCACCAATTGCTAAACCATCTGTTAGCCAAGATGGCATAGCTTCAAGTAATCCTCTAACCGGACCCGCCCCGATAGCTAATATTAATCCAGCCGGAATAGCAATACGTAATCCTTGTAGTGAGACAGCAATCATTTGCCACATTTCAATTTTCCGGATATTACCTTCTTCAGCAGCACTATCCATAATGTGTACGATCCCTGTCGTAATTGTACGAACAATAATTGTCAATAATAAACCTGCAACTGCAAGTGGAACGGCGATAGCGATTGCAGAAGATACACCGGCTTCACCTTGTCCACTTAAAACTAATATAATTGCGGAAGCTACGGATGCAAGCGCAGCATCCGGTGCGACGGCAGCTCCGATATTTGCCCAACCTAAAGCAATCAATTGCAGTGTACCGCCGAGAATAAGGGCTGGTACTAATTGTCCTGTAACTAAGCCGATGAGCGTACAAGCAATAATCGGTTGATGAAAATGGAATTGGTCTAAAATCCCTTCCATTCCAGCTATAAATGCTATGATCAAAATTAATATTATTTGAATTACATTCAAATCCAAAACCATGATTAATCCTCCTTTACCCTTTACAATTAGGGTCTTTTGTTTAACTCCTCTTGCGCCCGTTTGAGAATTTCGTCCATGTTCTGTTTTGTATCACTTGGGACTTTACGGACATCAAACTTCAAACCAAGTTTTTTCAATTTAGCGAAAGTATCAATATCATCTTGGTCAAATGCCAACGTCCTATTCGGTTGAACTTTACCTGTTGAATGTGCCATTGAACCTACGTTGATTGTATCCAATGGAACGCCACCTTCAACTGCTTTAAGCAAGTCTTGTGGAGTTTCAAAAAGAAGTAGCGCACGCTGTCCTCCGAAGTGTTGATCATCTTGTGCAAGCTCAATCATTTTATGGATGGGAACAACATGCGCTTTTACTCCCGGTGGAGCAGCTTCTTGGATCATTTTTTTACGAAGTTCATCCTTCGCAACAACATCAGATACAACGATAATGCGAGTTGGATTTGTCGCTCTTGTCCAAGAAGTTGCGACTTGCCCGTGAAGTAAACGTGTATCGATACGTGCCAAAACATATTCAAATTTACCAGGCGTACCTACATTTGAAGCTTTAGCAGCAGCTGGTTTTGTTGCTGGTACTTTTGGTTGTAATTTTTCAGGTAATACATTGATGCCTTCCTTCGCTGTATTCAAAATATGTGTAGCAATTTCATGCGATGTGTTCATTGACATTCGTGACGCGAATGCTTCAATTAACATCGGCAAGTTCAAACCAGCAACAATTGCCCACGTGTCTTTACGTTCGCGTTCTTCTAGCAGGCCATTTGCTTGATTGAAAGGGGTTCCTCCCCATAGATCAACTAGGAATAATACTTCATCTTGATTGTCAAAAGAGGCGATTGCTTCTTTCATTTTTGCCCTAATATCATTAGGACCTTCACTTGGTGTAAGTACAACAGCTTTCACATTTTCTTGCTCCCCAAAGATCATTTCTCCAGATTGCAAGATACCATTGGCAAAATCACCATGACTTGCAAGAATAATTCCTACCATCTTTTTACCTCCTTTTATAATTTGTTACAGATTAATAATATAAATAACTTTAAAAGAATCTGTAATCACTATTATTAATGCGGAATTTCTAGTAAGTTTATTACGTAACAATAGATTACGAACAAAATGATGAATCTTCTTTACATCTTCAGAAAAAGTAGGTTTTAACACATGGTACCGTATTCGGTTTACCGTATTAAAATAATTTCTTTAGTAAAAATTTATGGATAAAGGATATTAAAACTGCACTGATTACCACTTCTGCACCAAAGTCACATTACATTTTACGTATAAAATTCTTTTACTCGCGGATTGCGGATTGATGAATTTCTGTAAGGAATCCCTAACAGAAAGCTGTCATGAACGTAACAGGATTACCTTTTGAAAACACCCTTCAATCCGCGTTTAATAACGTCGAAGAAGCTTAATGATTGAACCATGTGATTCGGATCAACGTATTTACGAACTGCTATGAAAACATCTCGTGGTTTTTTAGAAGAAAATGAAAACGTTCCATTTTTCTTCGTTTGAACAGCAAAACGTGGAATCCATTTCCCTTTAAACATGACTGAAGCAATTACGTAATCAACTTCCTCCCAGGGAATTTGAATAAACTTACTAGGGTCCCTACTATTGTAAAATTCAAAGCCTTTATCTCCAATCATGATTTTACCATACTCCGAAAGACCCAGATGCGAGGTTGCATCGACTACTAAATCGACTTTTGAATTGATTGATCGGACCATTCGACCTACTCCATTTCTTTATTGAATCTAATAATGATAGTATTTTTCCTCTATTCGTTTTCCTCCCCTCTATTAATTGTAAGGGTTCTCACAACAATATTATACCTAACAAAACAACATAAGTAAACAGTTTTCAGTCCCTTATGTTAAATCTTGTTGTACTTTTTGTGAATAAATGTTACGTTTGTTTTATCCAGACCAATAGATATTGCTACCTTTAATTTTAGGGGGGTTGAGATTGAATCAGGTTAAAAGACGAAAATTAATATTAGAAATGATAAAAGTAAATGGCGAAGTGAGGTCTAAAGAGTTAGCCAAACAATTTGGTGTTTCAACGATGACAATAAGTCGCGATTTAAATGAATTAGAAAAGGAAGGTGAAATTAATCTAATTTATGGAGGGGCAACATATAAGGAAAATAGTATTTTAGAAAAGCCAATGTCTATCAAAGAATTAGCAAATATTAATGAAAAAAAAGCTATCGGCAACTATTGCAATAAAATTATTCCATCTGGTAGTTTGGTTTTCATAGAAACCGGAACAACTACGCTCGCAGCAGCAAAAGAAATATTCCAAAAAAAGAATTGTACATTCTATACAAACTCGTTATTAGTTATGAATTCACTCTCAAATTATGAAGAAATAAATTTGTATTCCGTTCCAGGTAAATACCGTGATCTTTCTCAAGGATTTTTAGGTATTCAAGTTAGTGATTTCATTCAAAATTTTAATTTTGATTATTGTTTAATTGGCGCCGAAGGAATTAGTGTTACGTCGGGAGTTACTCTGCTAAATGATAACGATGCCTTTACGAAAAGAGCTGTTATGAAACGATCGAAATGTAAAATTCTTGTAGCTGATAGTAGTAAATTTGGAAAGGACTATGGTTATAAAATTGGAGAAGTACATGATTTTGATTATATTGTTACAGATAACAGTATAGACGAAAAGACTTATCAGGATATAAAAGAACTGACTAAAATTGTAGCAGTTAATCAACCTAAGACCTAGCTGGCGGTAGTTAGCTGTTAGAACTGTAAGAGAATGATATATAAATCTAAAATTCGATTTACAAATTTGCATGTATGCATATTACGGTATATTAATGATGAGGAGAATGCTTTATGAATATTATTAAAGTTAAAGATTACGATGAGTTATCACAAAAGTCTTTTGAGGTCATCAAAGAGACGTTGGAAAACAATGATGAGCCGAGCATTAATACGACAACAGGTGCAAGTTATGATGGAACATTTGAATTGCTTGTGGAAGCAATTAATAACGGTGACCTCAAGATCAATCATTCCATCTTCACTAATTTGGATGAGTATATTTCAGAAAGAGATAAAAAGTTTACGGTATATACGTATATGCACAAAAAGTTTTATGATCTAATTAAATCTAAGCCTAAGTTTATCGGCCTTATGGATGGAAGTGTCAGCTATATACAAAAAGAAATCGACCGTTATAACGAGATCCTGACGAAGTATCCAAGGGATCTACAGATTGTTGGTTTAGGTACAAATGCTCATTTAGCAGCCAATGAACCTGGTACAGATTTTAATTCACGACTTTTCTTAGCTGACAGTGATGAATCAACAATTCAAAGTACAATGAAATATCAAGGTTTAACTCGTGAAGAAGCTCCTACGCAAATGTTGACAATGGGGCTTGCCGATATTATGGAAGCAAAACATATTTTAGTTGCTTCATCAGGTGAGAGAAAGGCACAGGCCGTTAAGGATACACTCGAAGGACCTATTACCGAGGATGTCCCAGCTTCTATTTTACAAAAGCATCCTAATGTGACATTCATCATGGATGAAGCTGCTGCATCATTATTAACAAAAAACTATTAATCTACAAAGAGTAAATTAAATCACCCTCCTTATCTAGGAGGGTGAAATTTTTTGGGATTTTATGATACGCGATTTAAGTTTGGATTAACTAACAAATCATTTGATATTTATTGTACAAATTATTCTTGTTTATCTACTGCAAACACAATTCCTCCATCTTCTCTAGCCTTCTCATATGTTTCCATGACTGAAAGTGAATGATCCAATAAACTATAGCACTCTACATAGTTTGCTTCTTTATATATTTGATTAAAGGTTTCGAGCTCATAGTACAACCTGTTTGATATAGCCTGGTTGTTCAATTTTACTTTCTTATCACCTAAATGAAGTAAAACCTCTGTACAAGAATTCGGATCACCAACGACATGTATAAATCCATTCTCTCCTTGAATCAGGATAAAATTCATGCTATTGGTATCCTTACTACCAACACATTGGGCTACAAAATCCGAATATTCCATTGTGACGATACCAGATGTATCAATTCCATTTGAATGTTTATTAGCCGTATATTGGACTTTTTCAGGTTGACCAAATAACTTGATAACAAAATGTAAATTATAAATATTAAGATCGGATAAAGCTCCTCCAGAGAATTCCGGGTTAAAGATATTCGGAATTTCCCCTTCTAATAGTTTTAAATATCGACTGGATAACTGACTATAATTACATTGAATGACCTTAATGTCTCCCAGCAGCTTGAGGTTTTCCTCAACTATCCTAAAGTTCGGTAAATGAATGTTGGAAATAGCTTCAAATAACATTAAATTATTCTCTTTAGCTAATTCTATAAGCTTCTCCGCCTCACGTACCGTTGAAGTAAACGGTTTTTCACAAATTACATTTTTGCCGTGTTGTAATGCTTTGAAAGCCTGTTCAAAATGTAAGCTATTAGGGGAGGCTATATAAACAAAATCGATATCTGGCTTGCTATACATTTCTTCTAAATCTGTATATATTTTTTTTACGTTATATTTAGCGGCTAACGATTCCGCCTTCGAAGTAGAGTTCGGGCGTGTATACATCGCTATGCAATCCGCACCTTCCACATTATCTAATGCTGATAAGAAGGTATCTACAATCGGACCTGTTCCAATGGTTGCTATTCTCATTTTATCTCTCCTGACATTAACTTTTCTATTTCCCATTCTTTTGCCGATTTGGTTTTAGCTTCTGCTCAGTTTTACTTAAAGATATTATATCATGAACGCAGCTACCGAAGAAATGAACAATCTATGAAAGACTTAGGTCATGGAATGCGGCGCGAGACCCTCTCATTACCTTTTTTAATAGATTGTTGGCGGCTCTATGAGGCAGTAAGTATGCTTGTCCGTGCATCTTCACATGAACTATTGCCATGGTAGGGGATATAGGATGTTTGTCATTTTCCTCATTTTTTGATAATCACCAATAAAGAGGTTTTCACTGGGACAAATGCTCTGACCCTCTGTCCCAATTCAGAAAAGAGCTCAACAGGTTTGTTCCTGTTAAGCTCTTTATCAAAGTTTAACTAAAATCAATTAGGGTATATTTCTTTTTCCCGCGGCGGATGATGGTAAATACATCCTCGATACGGTCGTTTGCAGTTATTGTGTATGCGACGTCCTGCTGTCTTTCGCCATTAATGTAGATCGCACCATTTGAAATATCTTCTCTTGCCTGGCGTTTCGATGGGGAAATCTTCGCTTGAACGAGCAAGTCGACTAAACCGATATCTTCTTTATCTAAAGCATGTGTCGGCACATCTTTAAATCCTTGCTCGATTTCCGAGATCGATAATTCCTTAATATTCCCGCTGAATAATGCTTCTGAAATGCGGATTGCCTGCTCGAGTGCTTCCTCACTGTGGACCATTTTTGTCATTTCTTCAGCAAGTCTTCTTTGGGCAACTCGCTTCTCTGGCTGTGTTTCTACTTCTTTCTCTAGCTCTTCAATTTCTTCTTTTGAGAGGAATGTGAAGTACTTCAAGAATTTCACAACGTCGCGATCGTCTGTGTTGATCCAGAACTGGTAAAATTCATATGGAGTCGTTTTTTCCGGATCAAGCCAGATTGCGTTACCAGCAGTTTTTCCGAATTTCGTACCGTCTGCTTTCGTAATTAATGGAACGGTTAAACCGAATACGTTGACTTCCTCTTCTTCCGGATTCTCTCTCGTCCGGCGGATCATTTCCATTCCTGCTGTAATGTTCCCCCACTGATCACTACCACCAATTTGCAGTTGAACATTCTCTTCTTCATACAATTTCATGTAATCAATCGACTGAAGCAGCATGTAACTGAATTCCGTGTACGTAATACCTGATTCAATCCGAGAAGAAACAGATTCTTTCGCAAGCATGTAGTTAATACTGAAATGCTTTCCTGCATCACGTAATACATCAATAAATGTCATATTGCTTAACCAGTCATGGTTATTCCGGGAGACCACAGGGTTCTCCCCTTCCCCGAATTTTACAAGACGACCAATTTGCTCCTGGATACTGTTCGCATAACCCATCACAACGTCTGCAGTGTTCAAATTGCGCTCCGCTGAACGTCCGCTCGGGTCACCAATCATCCCGGTACCACCACCAACTAGTGCTATTGGCTTATGTCCAGCTTTCTGGAATCTTTTCAGCATGACAATTGGTACAAGGTGGCCGATATGAAGACTGTCTGCTGTCGGGTCGAACCCGCAATACAATGTAACAGATTGTTTATTTAATAAATCTTCCAAACCTTCCCGGTCCGTGACTTGATTGATTAGTCCCCGCCATTCCAACTCTTCTAAGATATTCATCCTACTGTCTCCTTTATAATAAAAATCAAAAAAGCTCGCTCCTTATAAAAAAGGGACGAGCTTATTCACGCGGTACCACCCTTGTTGCACAACTGTGCCACTTGGGATTGTTAACGATGTCTCCACCGTTCTTAAGGCTGCTCACCAAAAGAAATGCTCCAGATTGTAATTCGCCTGTAAATATATATTGGCTTGCACCGACCGCCAACTCTCTTTAATAGGGATTTACTAGACTACTGGTTCCTTCTTAGCATAATAAGTTTATTTAAATTATATTATTAACACAAAAATAGTTCCTTAGCAACCTTTTCTGAAAAAGCGTTCATGAAAAAATCGTTATATGGTATAATTATAAACGAGTTTTAGGAGGGTTTCAAATGGATTTTAAAAAAAGCATCCAACAATTTTTTAATAAAATACAAGAATCCTGGAAAGCAGGAAAAATCCAAAAGACAAGCCGAATTACATATGGTGTGATGTGGAATGTCATTTTATTCTTTTTAATTATTAGTTTTATCGGCATGTTTTTCATTGGAGGAATTGGTGCAGGTTACTTTGCTTCCCTCGTAAAAGATGAAAAAATCCTAGATTATGAAACAATGGCTCAGGAGATTTACGATTATGCCGAAACATCGAGCATGTATTTTGCTAATAACGTCTATTTAGGTGATATCAATGCAGATCTTTATAGGGATGAAACGACACTGGATAATATCGCTCCCGAGCTTATTAGTGCAGTAATCGCCACGGAAGATGAATATTTTAATGAACATCAAGGTGTTGTTCCAAAAGCTATTGTACGGGCTTTTTTACAGGAATTGACAAATGCTTCCACCCAAACAGGTGGTAGTACGCTAACACAGCAATTAATTAAGAACCAAATTTTAACGAATGAAGTGTCCTTTGAAAGAAAGGCGAAAGAAATTCTGTTAGCACTAAGATTGGAACGATTCTTTGAAAAAGATGAAATTCTCGAAGCCTACTTAAATATCGTTCCATATGGCCGTGATTCATCGGGAAGAAATATTGCTGGTGTCCAGACAGCGGCTCAGGGAATATTTGGCCTTGATGCGAAAGATGTGAATCTAGCCCAAGCAGCCTATCTCGCTGGTTTACCGCAAAGTCCATCAGCTTACACTCCGTTCGTCAGCGGCGGTGGCTTAAAGGATGAGGAAGATATTCAGTATGGGCTGAACCGAATGAAGACCGTCTTAAACAGAATGCTTGATATGGAGTACATTACACAAGAAGAATACGATGAAGCAATCAACTACGATCTTGTTGCAGATTTTAAAGAAGATCAAAAGTCACCATTTGAAGAGTACCCGGTCTTGGCAGCACAAATTCAAACCGATGCGAAAGATATTTTGTACAACGTATTTTTAGAAGAAGACGGGATTACAAAAGAAGATTTACAAGAAAACCCGAAACTCAAAGATGAATATAAATCGAGAGCGGACCGTGCTTTGCAAACGAATGGGTATGAAATCCACTCAACGATCGATAAAGAATTGTACGATGTGTTCCAAGAAATCGGAAAAAACTTTGATCAATACGGCAATAACAAGTTCACCGAATATCCAAAAGAATCCGGTGAGATGATTGAACAGGCTGTACAAGGTGCAGCTATCATGATTGAAAACTCTACTGGGCGGATTATTAGCTTCTTTGGAAACCGGAACCCAAGTATTGAGAATCATTATAATTATGCAACACAAGCAGTGCGCTCAAATGGTAGTGCGATGAAACCGATTCTTGTATACGGACCAGCGATGGAAGAAGGACATATACAGCCGGGAACACCAATTGCCGATGCGTACTTGGCAGTTCCGGATAGCGGTGGAACAAAAGAAATCAAGAATATTGACTTAAGGCATCACGGCTTGTTACCGGCTCGGACGAACTTGGCTAAGTCATATAACATACCAGCCGTAAGAACCTATCTACCAATGATCGACATCAATCCAGTCGATAAATATTTGCGACCAATGGGAATCAGTACCATAGAGGATGAGGAATATGCCAACGCCTCTCTCCCACTTGGCGGATTGAAACACGGTATCACGATTGAAGAGAACGCGAATGCTTTCTCCACCATTGCGAATGGCGGACAATTTGCCGACGCGTATATGATTGAAAAAATAACGACAAAAGACGGCGATACAATCTATGAACATGAAGTGAAAACGAATGAAGTATTCTCTCCGCAAACGAGTTACTTATTAATTGATATGATGCGGGATGTTATTTCAGACGGAACAGCAGCTGGCTTACGTTCCATGCTAAAATACAATAATGTAGATTGGGCCGGGAAAACGGGAACCTCTCAAAATACGGAGAACGTCCATTTTGTTGCAAGTAATCCGAATATCACCTTTGCAACATGGATGGGCTACAAAATACCAGATGGCCTGGAACATTTAAACCACAGTAAGAGAAACCTAGCTTACTGGACTAAATTTATCAATGCTGCAAGTGACATCAACCCAGAGCTTGTTGCTCCTGACCATGCTTTCCAACAACCGGAGGGCATTGTCCAAAAAAGCTACTGTGCAATTTCAGGAAAGCTTCCAAGTGAACTATGTGAAAAAGCGGGGCTCGTCAAGACCGACTTATTCAATGCGAAGTTTGTCCCGACCGAAGTGGATAATAGTTTAATAACCGGTGATCAAATTATTGTGAATGGGAAAGCTGTTTCACCAGGCCCTGACACTCCTGGAGAATTTACAAAAGGCGGCGGCCTCATGTTTAATCCGGAGTTTTTAAAAGAAAAAGGCTACGATAAACTTCCGGATATCACACAACTCATTCCACTGAATGAGGACCGAAGTAAATGGGAAAAAATAGGATTTCCTAATACAAATACAACAACGTATAGTATTAGTGATGACGGAAAAGCACCAGAGCCGCCGACATCGGTCAACGCTTCCGGTAACCAGATTACATGGAACGCTTCATCGAGCAATGATATTGTCGGCTATCGTATCTACCGGGCAACAAAAGGAAGCGACAGCTTTTCAAGAGTCGGCAGCACGACATCTACAAGCTTTAAATCAGGAAGCGGAGATGGAATCTATCATATCCGGGCCGTCGACTACTTCGGTCTCGAATCCAAACCTTCTACAGCGGTAACCATTGGTAAAGCCGAGAAAAAGAAAGTGAAAGAGAAGGATCAAGATAAAGATAATAAGAAAGAGGATAAAGGCAAAGAAAAAACCTCTGAAAAAGAATCTAAAGAAGCCGACGAAAAAGATGATAAAAAGAAAGACATAGATGAGGATAATGAAGACAAACAGCAAGATGATAAAGAAAAAGAAAAAGAGAAAGAGAAGAAAAAAGACGACAAAGAAAATAAAGACGAATAGCGCACAACGGAATACACCAACGTCGAATTTTAAATCAGGAGCTAAGCTGCTCCTGATTTTTTCTTTTCTATAAGCCTACATATAAAGTACTAAAAAATATACAGAAAGTGTTGTATACTAAATGTAAGCGCATTTATTAATAGGTGGTGAAGCAGTGGAGCATATAAAAACCTTTCATTCAATAACTTACGAAACATCAAGCGGACCACTTACAATCGAGGGTCCCCTCTCAGTAGACGAATTACAAAAGTACAACTTTCACGACAAACTGACTGCATTCCGGCCCGCAAAGAAACAATTTGAAGCCCTTCTTGAAATCGCAACCTTTGAAGAGGCAAGAATTATCGTCGCCCGAACCGAAGAAATGATTATCGGTTATGTAACCTATCTCTACCCCGACCCTCTTGAACGCTGGTCCACTTTTAATATGAAAGAATTAATCGTTTTAGGTGCCATTGAAATTATCCCAGAATATCGCGGAGAACGAGTAGCATCTAACTTATTAAAAGTATCGATGATGGATGATTATATGGAAAATTATATCATAATCTCGACAGAATATTATTGGCACTGGGATCTGGAAGGTACCCAATTAAGCATCTGGGACTACCGGAAAGTCATGGAAAAAATGATGGCTGCAGGCGGGCTTAGCCCGGCTCCCACCGATGACCCGGAAATCATTTCCCATCCGGTCAACACATTAATGGTCCGCATCGGGAAAAATGTCTCGGATGCTGCTGTAGAAGAATTTGATAATTTACGTTTTCTTTCAAGATACAACCAACGAAAAAAAAGTGAGGGATGAATCATGTTAGTAGAAAGCATCATGAACACCGATGTTATTACGCTCCCGCCTACTGCAACAATTGAGGAAGCACTCCGTTTATTAAAAGAAAATAAAATTAGGCACATACCAATTGTTGAAAAAGATACCCGAGTAATCGGAATCGTCTCTGACCGGGATGTCCGTGACGCCATGCCATCAAGTTTTCTTAAGGATGCTGATCGGAAAGAATTACAAAATGAAATCCAAACAATTATGACACAGCCGGTCATCACCGTTCATCCATTAGATTTTGTTGAAGAAATAGCCCGAATTTTTTATGAAAAAGAATTCGCCTGTGTCCCCGTCGTCAAGAATGAACAACTCGTTGGTATGGTAACCGAAAAGCATATGCTGCATACCTTTATTCAGCTAACTGGAACCCATGTACAAAGTTCTCAGATTGAAGTCAAAGTGCCGCACCGGCCAGGCGTCCTTCCCGAAGTAGCTCAAATCATCGGAGATCATAATGTGAATATCGTATCCATTCTTATTTATCCATATGGAGATGATCCCGAGTATAAAGTGCTCGTTTTCCGTGTCCAGACCATGAATCCGATGCCAATTATTCGAGGAATTAGGGAAGCTGGTTTTAAACTGCTTTGGCCGAATAATATTATGGAGCCAAAAATATGAGTGAACAAGTTAAATTTGTATTCTCCGATGACTTTTTAACCTATCATTTTAATCCAGAGCATCCATTTAATCAAAAACGGGTTTTGCTTACAAAGGAATTATTGGAAGCGGTTGATTTATTACAAGACGATGATATTATCCCTCCGAGGAAAGCAACAGAGGAAGAACTGGCACTTTTTCATAATCATGAATACATCGATGCGGTAAAAAAAGCTGGTAAAGATAGACTGACACCAGAACAAGGAGCGGTTTTCGGACTTGGTACAGAGGATACCCCAATGTTTCCTAATATGCATGAAGCATCCAGTTACCTTGTCGGTGGAACACTCACAGCAGTGGATGCTGTATTGTCTGGTACAGCTAACCATGCCTTAAATCTTGGTGGTGGTCTGCACCATGGATTTGAACGGCAAGCATCTGGATTCTGCATATACAATGATGGCGCGATTGCGATTAAATATATACGAGAGAAATACAATTTGAAAGTGTTGTATGTAGATACAGACGCACATCATGGTGACGGCGTCCAGTGGGCTTTTTATGATGATCCTAATGTTTGTACCTTATCGATTCATGAGACAGGACGCTATTTATTTCCAGGAACCGGCGACGTTCGCGAACGCGGTATTAAAGAAGGACATGGATATTCATTTAATTTGCCAATTGACGCATACACTCAAGATGAATCTTTTCTGGAGCTTTATGAAACGGCTTTCAAAGAAATTGTCGATTACTTTAAGCCTGATGTTATCCTTACACAAAACGGTGCAGATGCCCACACATTTGACCCACTCACCCATTTATGTGCATCAATGGCAATTTATGAAAGAATTCCACTACTCGCCCATGAGCTTGCCCATGAATATTGTGATGGTAGATGGATTGCTACTGGTGGAGGAGGCTATGATATTTGGCGGGTTGTTCCGCGAGCATGGGCCCAGATTTGGAGTGTGATGAAACAAAACAAGGTAATGGAAGGTGATCTGCCTTCTAGCTGGTTAAATAAATGGCAAAAAGAGTCCCCCGTTCCACTGCCAATTACGTGGCATGACAGAAAAGAGGCTTTCCCGGAAATTCCGAGGAAGCGGGAAATCGAAGAGAAAAATTTAAAACTGCTTGAAGCTATGCTGAAATACGCCACCCTTCATAAGCAAAACTCACAAAGCTAAACTTAAGATCTGCTCCTACTCATCCTTTGCAATTACTGGATAGTTAGGAGCTTTTTTCAATCCATGAATTCATCCATCCTACAATAGACTTTCTTTTTTAGAAGGGATATAATAAAAAAGTAAAGCTTTAAAACTGGAAGTTGAATGAGTTTCACTATATAACAAGTGATTTACCATGTCTTTCTAATTAAGGAGATGAACTGATTGTTACTAAAAGACATTTTGAAAAACATGGATTATGAAGTAATCCAGGGAGATATAAACCAAGAAATTTCAGCTCTTACATATGATTCCCGAGAAAAAAAGGTTGATAGCCTTTTTGTATGTATAAAAGGATTTACTTTGGATGGTCATGACAAAGCACAAGAAGCGGTAGGTAATGGAGCGCGAGCAATTCTAGTAGAAAGAGAGATCCCTATTTCTGACGATATCACCGTAATAAAGGTTGCAGATACAAGATATGGCATGGCTAAAGCAGCAGTTAACTTTTATAATAAACCAGCTGATTCTTTAAATGTGATCGGAATTACCGGAACAAACGGGAAAACTTCTATCACCCATTTTCTAAAAGCGATCCTAGATCAAGCTGATAAGAAAACCGGAATAATTGGAACGTTAGGCACGCTGATGAATGAAAAAATTATTCCCACGAATAACACGACACCGGAAGCTATCGATCTCCAGCGCTTCTTAAGCGATATGAAAGATTCGGAACATGATTATTGCCTAATGGAAGTTTCTTCCCACTCCCTGCAGTTGAAACGTTCTGCATACACGTCATTTAGTACGGGGATTTTTACAAACTTAAGCCCGGATCATCTGGAATTACATAAAACAATGGATGACTATTTTGAAGCGAAAGCCGAATTATTTACAATGACGAATAAATTTAATATCGTCAATGTCGATGATTTTTATGGACAAAAACTAGTCCAACAATTAAACAATCCGGAAGTGAAGACACTCTCCTATGGCATCCATGAAAAAGCTGACTTTTATGCGACAGATATCAATTATTCCTTCGATCAAACAACATTTACAGTCCATACGCCAAATGAATCAGCGCAAATTACGATTCATCTGCCAGGTGAAATATATGTTTCGAATAGCTTAGCCGCTATTGCAGCCGCTTATTGCAATGGAATAAATATGGAAGCAATTCAAAACGGCCTTAACACGGTAAAAAATATTTCAGGCAGACTCGAGACGGTTTATAAGCAAGGGGATTTCCGTGTTGTTGTAG
The DNA here is from genome assembly GCF_037892815.1 of Oceanobacillus sp. HCA-5259. Classification (NCBI taxonomy): domain Bacteria; kingdom Bacillati; phylum Bacillota; class Bacilli; order Caryophanales; family Bacillaceae; genus Oceanobacillus; species Oceanobacillus sp. HCA-5259. The sequence goes on from NZ_JBBKBV010000010.1 coordinate 24,943, forward strand.
ATTTTGCCCATACAGAAGATGCGTTGCAAAAAGCTCTCACGGTACTTCGGCCATTTGTAAGTGGAAGACTTATCCTTGTCTTCGGAGTTTATGCTGACATGAGTGAAAACGGGAGAGATAAACGATATGGCATGGGACGTGTCGCTGCAGAATATGCCGATTTCTCCATTGTCACATTAGATAATCCAAAAAAGCATGACATCAAAACGATTATGAAAGAGACAACTGATGCTCTTGAAAGAAATAAAGGCAGTTACATCGCGATAGAAGACCGAGCTGAAGCAATTCGCTGTGCAATAGAAATGAGTCATTCGGATGATTGCATCTTGCTTGCCGGTAAAGGTCATGAAACAACACAAATTATTGGAGATAGAGAAATTCACTTCTCGGAAAAAGAAATTGTCCAAGAAGCAATGCAGACTAAAACATTTTGATGATACATAAAAAAAGCAGAGAGATTTTTTCTTTCTGCTTTTTGCTTATAAAGAAGTATTAGTCAGCTTCATAATCCGTATTTAATATTGTAATTTCCACACGTCGGTTCAAACTCATATTCTCTTCTGAATCATTCGGGACAACTTGTCTTGTGTCACCATAGCCCGCAATTGAAAAACGCGACTCTTCCAAGCCAAATTCGTCAATCAAGTATCTGACTACACTACTTGCTCTTGCGCCGGATAATTCCCAGTTGGAAGGATAACGATAGGTGTTGATTGGCCTTGAGTCTGTATGACCCTCCACCTTGATATCATTCGGCATTTGTGAAAATAAGCTGCCGATTTCCTTAAGGAATGGCTTTCCTTCATCTAAAATAATCGCTTCTCCCATATCGAAAAAGATGCTATCTTGAAGCACAAGCAGGACACCACGTTCAGTAATTGTAGCCGTAATCTCATCATTTAACTCATGCTCATCCAAATATGCTTCAACACTTTCCACAAGCTGATTTAAAGATTCTTCTTCTTGTTGCTTGCTTATGTAGGCATCCCGACTGACATTAACATCAATCGGATCATCTGCTTCATCTTTTCCGCTCTCTTCTACATTATTCCCGTCCTGCGGGTAACTGTTCGGTACAATAGAAGGAAGAAAATCAAGTACTTCACGATTCTGAAATGATTCTGCGACAGCTTCAAATTTAATCTGATCGATTCGAGACATCGAAAATAACAAAATGAAAAAAACAAGGATCAACGTTACCATATCCGAATAAGTGACAAGCCATTTTGCTGCACCTTTTTCCGGTTTTCTTTGTTTACGTTTACGCTTCATTTACCCGATCCTCCACAAATCCGGAACGCGCTGCTTCTTCTTCTTTTTCTTTCATTTCTTCATATTTCCGTTTATCTGTATGGGAAATGAATGCACTTAGCTTCTCTTCCAATATTCGAGGATTTTGTCCAGACTGGACACCGATAATACCTTCGATGATAATTTGTTTCAAGAAAACTTCTTCTTCCGTCTTTGCTTCCAATTTACTTGCCATCGGGATGAATACCAAATTGGCAAGAACGGTACCGTATAAAGTCGTAATAAGAGCTATTGCCATTGCCGGACCTAATGTAGCCGGGTCGGATAGCTGATTTAGCATCAATACGAGCCCTACTAGCGTTCCAATCATCCCCCAAGCCGGAGCATACTCACCCGCCTTTTCAATGATTGTACGGCCTTTATAATGCCGTTCCTCCATTGCCGTGATTTCCGCATCCATTATGTCGGTGATCACTTCTGGTTCAATTCCATCGACTGCAAGCATAATACCCTTTTTGATAAAAGGATCCTCTACTTCGTCCAATTCATTCTCCAGTGCCAAGATTCCTTCTCTTCTAGCACGTTCAGATAAACGAATGAACAGTTCAATCATCTCCGGCAAGCGGTCTTCTGTCTTGACGAAAGACTCCTTAAGTACCGTGCCAGTCAATTTAATCTGTTCCAACTTAAAGTTAATTAATAAAGATCCAATGACACCACCAAGCACGATAAAGATAGAGGGAACGTCAAGGAAAATTACTACTTCCCCCACTCCTCCACTCGTGCTGATGGCGAAGATAATCATCATAAACCCAACTGTAATGCCGATCGGAGTAAGTATGTCTTTTTTTGTCATCCAAATCTCTCCAAACATCAATTAAATACGTGAGTAGTTCCTCTATATTTATATCGGCATTAATTAGATAAAGTTGAATCTCTTTTTTCAAGACGGTGTGGAAGAACGACATTTTTATCCGTCACTTCTTCTTTGTTCATATACTTCGTCAATAATCGCATTGCAACAGCTCCGATATCATACATAGGCTGAACGACCGTTGATAACGTCGGGCGGACCATTTTAGCAAGCTTCGTATTATCGAAACCGAATACTTGAATGTCTTCCGGCACATTGTGTCCACGATCCTGGAATCCATGAATAACACCGATTGCCGCTTCATCGGATGTTACAAATACAGAAGATGGCTTACTGTCCAGTTCAATCAATTTCTCTGCTACTGCGAGTCCTTCATCATAAGAAGAATCGATTGTAAATACAAGCTCCTCATTGAATTCGATATTCGACTCTTTCACTGCACGGACGTAACCTTCGTACTTTAGGTTATTAACAACGGTCTCGCGTAAGCTGCCTACAAAAGCAGGCTGTTTATTTTCATTGTTATTGACCAATTCTTTTGTCGCTTCATAAGCTGCCAACTCATAATCAATGTTGACAGATGGGATTTCATTGGACGAATCATAAGTCGCAGCAAGCACAACCGGCACGGAAGATGTTTTAAATTGCTGAATATGTTCGTCGGTAATGTTACCGCCCATAAATAAAATTCCGTCCACTTGTTTTTCAAGCATCGTATTAATTAACTGCAACTCATTTTCTTTTTTGGAATCTGAGTTACTTAAAATAATATTATATTTGTACATCGTAGCAATATCTTCAATTCCTCTTGCAAGTTCTGAAAAGAAAATATTCGATATATCCGGAATTATTGCCCCTACAGTCGTCGTCTTCTTACTTGCCAGCCCACGGGCTACCGCATTTGGTCTATAGCCTAAGCGTTCTATAGTAGCAAGCACTTTTTTCCTTGTAGTAGGTTTAACATTCGGGTTCCCGTTAACAACACGAGAGACAGTCGCCATGGATACGTTCGCTTCTCTTGCGACATCATAAATAGTTACAGTCATCACATATACCTCCAGTATATTCGTTCTCTTTTTTCTATCATACTCTACCATGAAAATTTTTTCAAAAATAACATGAAAATTTTCATGAAAACTTGTATATAACCTATTCTACCCAAAAAAATATGGACATAACTATTTTACCAGAAGGAAAAATAGTTATGTCCTAATCTATTCATTACATAAGAAATCAAATGATAAAGATATTCTGGATAGCTATCGTTTCTAACTCTAGCCACGTCCACTATGTTCCTTTATTTCAAACGGTTTTCCAGATCTGTGATTTCCTCAAAGAACTTATCAAAGGTTGGGATGTCCATTTGTTGTGCAGAGTCCGATAGTGCTACTGCTGGGTCTGGGTGGACTTCAGCCATGACTCCATCTGCTCCGATTGCCAGTGCTGCTTTCGCTGTCGGTAATAATAGATCTCTTCTGCCTGTTGAATGTGTAACGTCCACTAGAATTGGCAGGTGTGTTTCTTTTTTCAATACGGGTACTGCTGAAATATCAAGCGTGTTTCGCGTAGCTGTTTCATACGTTCTAATCCCACGTTCACAAAGGATAATATTCGCATTTCCACGGGAGATAATGTATTCCGCAGCATTAATGAATTCTTGAATTGTTGCAGATAGACCACGCTTTAAGAGAACCGGCTTGTCTACTTCCCCTGCAGCTTTTAATAATTCAAAGTTCTGCATGTTTCTTGCACCAATTTGAATGACATCGATATATTCTACCGCTTCCTCAATATGAGCCGGATTAACAATTTCACTAATCACCGCTAAATCATATTCGTCAGCGACACGTTTTAATATTTGTAATCCTTCAACTCCAAGTCCTTGGAAGTCATACGGGGATGTGCGTGGTTTAAATGCGCCCCCACGGAGTAATTTCAAGCCCTTTGCTTTAACCGCTTTAGCAACCTGAGCTACTTGTTCATAACTTTCAACTGCACATGGTCCAAATACATAATTTGCGGAGCCGTTTCCTATCTTCGTTCCATTAATTTCAATGACCGTATTTTCCGGTTGTTTCTTCCTCGATACGAGTAGAGCTTTTTGATGATCATCTTTTTGCAGCTCTAAACCAGCTTTGAAGATCTCTTTAAAAATATGGTCGATTGTTGCATCTTCAAACGGGCCGGTATTATGCTTTTTAATATTATCAAGCATTTCTCTTTCACGGACCGGATCAAATTTATACATACTCTGTTTCGATTTCACCTTACCGATTTCCTGAACTAATTCAGCCCGACGGTTAATTAAGTCCAAAATCTCTAAGTTCACTTCATCTAGTTGCTCTCTCAGCTGTTCCATTTGATTACTCATTCGTAAGCCCCCTGCACAGTTTTTAATAATTAGACACAATTATAGCTAAAAATCTGTTATTTGTCACTATTAATTTAATAAAATAATAAAACACCGCATACTATCGGGTTTCCATCACGTTCCACTTTCCTCTTGTTAGAAGTCAAGGTACTACAGTCCATTAATATGTGATAGATTAATAGGGAGAGAATGATTAGAGGTGAGCATTATGGAAAATATAATTTTCGCTTTAGATATAGGAACAAGATCAGTTACAGGTGTAATTGTCAGAAGGGATGAGGATTCCATCCAGTTGATTGATTATTGCATGATCGAACATGAGGCACGCTCCATGCGGGACGGCCAAATTCACGATGTCCCCGCAGTTGCAGCCACGATTAAAAAAGTAAAAGAATCACTTGAGATAAGCTATGGTTCCCCTTTACATAAAGTATGTGTCGCGGCTGCTGGCCGGTCATTAAAAACGATTGAAGCAAGTGCGACAATCGATTTAACTAAATTTCCGATAAAGAATGAAGAAGACGTAAAACATTTGGAACTTGCCGCTCTCCAAGCTGCCCAGGAAAAGCTCGGGGCAAAGAAATATGCAGATAGCTATCAGAATTATCATTGCGTCGGCTACTCCTTACTATATTATAAATTAGACAAGGAACGGATTGGCTCATTAATCAAGCAAACGGGAAATGAAGCAAGTGCAGAAGTAATTGCGACTTTCTTGCCGAAAGTAGTTGTTGAGTCCTTACTTACAGCTGTCAAAATGGCAAATCTTGAAGTAGAAGCGATGACGTTGGAACCAATTGCTGCCCTTCACGTTCTTATCCCCGAGTCCATGCGCCGCTTAAATGTCGTTCTAGTAGACATTGGTGCCGGCACAAGCGATATAGCGATAACCGAGCATGGAACGGTGGTCAGCTATGGTATGGTGCCTCTTGCGGGAGATGAGATTACCGAAGCACTCAGTGACCAATATTTACTCGACTTTCCAGAAGCGGAAAAGGTAAAAAGAAAAGTTGTTTTGGAAAATGAAACAGAGATAGAAGATATTCTTGGCTTCACTTCTACCATTACCTACGATGCGTTCGTTGATCATATGAAAGATGAAATTAACCGACTCGCAACGGTGATAGCAGAAGAAATTAAAAAATTAAATGGAAAAGCCCCTCGTGCTGTTATGTTAGTAGGTGGCGGTAGCCTTACTCCAACCATCGCAAATGAAATTGCTGTAAATCTGAATTTACCACCTAACCGGGTTGCTATCCGCGGTGTGGAAGCTATCCAGCAACTACAGCCGAATGCTGCATTTCCTGGCGGTCCTCTCTTTGTAACGCCGATTGGAATTGCCATTACTGCAAAGGAACGTCCAGTCCAATACACAGAAATTATAATCAACGAAGAAACTATCCGCCTATTTGAGGTAAATGAGCAGACGATTGGTGATGCACTGATACAGGCAGGCCTTAAAATTCACAATTATTATGGAAAACCTGGCATCGCTGCAATGATAAAGGTTAATGGGAAAGAAGTTACGATTCCAGGAGGGTTCGGCGAATCACCAACCATTTATTTAAACGATGAACCGGCTACAACCGAGACCCGTATAAAGCAAATGGATGTTATTAAACTGGAAAAAGGGCGTGATGGGGATGCTGCTGCGATTACATTAGAAGAATTGATAGGGGAAACAAAACAGATAAGAGTTAAGTTTAAAGATACGTCTTATTCACTCGGCACAATATATACTGTAAATGGTAAGCCTAAACCTCCAAGGTATTATGTACAAGATAAAGACGACATTCACTGGTCGCGGCTAGAAAGCGTACAAGATTTTCTTGATTTTTACAAGCTTGGTAGAGATGTTAACCTAGAGTTTCCAATCATTGTCAATCAAAAGAAAATTGATCTTCCTGTTGGAAAGACGACAATACTTGTAAACGATAAGGAAGCAACTACGGAAACAGTTTTACATGATGGAGATGAATTAAAGTTTACTTCTGCTAAGACACCTATTGTAAAGGATATCTTCGAGTATCTCGGAAAGTCCGATTCCTATTCGATTCAAGTGACCTTTAACAAAGAACCTGTCTCTCTTTATAAGCCTGCATATATGGTTACGAATATGGAAAAGATTTTACATAATGATAGTGAATTACATCCGTATATCCGTCTAACGATGAAAGAAAGAGAAACTCCTTTCTTCGTTTTTCAAGATGTTTTTCGACATGTTGCACTAGATTTAACACATGCGACCGGGAATTTCAAATTATATTGCAATGATGAAAGAGCCGGCTTTGATACCCCTATCCACGACCGGGATTCCTTAGCAATTGTTTGGGATGATTGAACGGCAAAAAGGCTACAGCCGCTAATAAGCACAGTAGCCTTTCTTCATTCTTTATCACGTATTAACGGTCTGTAATACCCCCTTCTCTAAACATGATGGAAACCCAATATGTGAAGGATGGGGTAAACAGTACGTAAATACCTGATTCTGTTCAACTAACATTCAGTGGGGGGTAAAGATTCCCTACTGAATGAGTTTCACTTTATCTCGTTGTTCCACTGCTGTTTTTATTGCTTTTCAGTTCTTTATCACCTGTTTTTACAGATTCAGCAGCTTTATCAGCACCTTCTTCTATTTTCTTACTTACTTCTTTTGCAGTTTTTTCTACCTTTTTATCCGCTTTATTGGCAGCTTGTTCAACTTTCCTATCCGTTTTCTTTGCAGCTTGTCCCACTTTGTCTTTCGCTTCATTTAACTTCTTATCCGCCTCAGAAACTGCTTTTTCTGTTTTATCTGCAGCTTGCTTTGTGGCATCTTGTGTCTTCTCAGCGACTTCATTTGTGATATCCTGCGCTTTATTTGCAACTGTTTTCGTTAGTTCTTTAGACTTCTTCGTTAATTCCGCACTTGTATCCATTGCTTTTTGTTTGAATTCTGCACCGGTTGTATATGCTTTATCTTTCCAATCTGATCCTTTTTCAACTGCGATATCTTTAAATTCACCGGCACGGTTTTTTACTTGCTGAACACCCCTATTTAGATCATTACGAGTTTCTTTCCCCGATTTAGGTGCGAATAATAATGCTGTAGATGCACCGATTACTGCTCCTAGTACGACACCAATTGCAAAGTCTTTCGTATTATTGTTTTCTGCCATTGTTATTCCCTCCATATATTTGAATAATATTGATTAGTACTTACTTTCTTTTCTCTTTAGGACATATTCTAAAATAGATGCTCCCCATTTCACCGCTTCATTTGTCTTCGCTTGTTCTTCCTGCGATGCACGGGAGATACTATTCGTTAGTTGTTTTAACGAATGATCAAACTCCTTCATCGTCTCACCGATTCCTTGGGCCCCATCAACTAAACCGTCTAATTTGCTGGATTTCAGTTCAACATCATCCGCAAGCCGGTTCGTTTTATTTAGAAGTTCGGTTGTTTCATTCGTTATCCCCTTTAACTGCGTTTCTAGTCCCTGCAGTGTTGTCTTCGTATCGTTCAAAAATTCTTTCGTTACCTTTATGGTATGAATAATGTAAAACGTCAGTACCACAAGAGCTATAACTGCGATGATTATAGCAATATAAAGCATAACTTCCATTTTTTCAGCTCCTTTAACAAATAATTGCTTTTGTTTGATAGAATAGCGGTACTTGATTACTTTATACCCCAACTATCCCTAACTAAACATGAACTTATAGAAATAGTATATAACTTAATGAATGAAATTTCGAATGATACGGCGAGACACAGGGGTAAAGTGAGTCCTTCCTGCAAAAGTTCAATAATTTGAACCCCTCATGAAGAAATATGTAAAAAAGCCTGCCCAAACGGCTTCCTTTCTAAGGTTACCCTAGGCAGACTTTATCTACTTCCAGCACCCTAAGCGGGCGCCGGAGCTTTGTTCATTTATTCAATACTTGTGTGTGAATTTCAGGCTTATAGGCTTCAATAAACTTCTGTATGTCGCCTGCTCCCATAAAGATCAGCACACTGTCCTTATGCTTTGTTAAAACCTCTGTATGATTAATATCTAGAAGTTCACAGTCTTCGATTAATGCCTGAAGATCGCCGATTGTTAATTGACCGGCTTCTTCCCGGGCGGACCCAAAGATTTCACATAAATAGATAAAGTCAGCACCTTCAAGACTATCAGCAAATTCCTGCAGAAATGTCTTTGTCCGTGTAAATGTATGCGGTTGGAAGATAGCTACAATCTCTTTATCCGGATATTTTTTCTGCGCTGATTCAATTGTTGCTCTGATCTCTCTTGGGTGATGAGCGTAATCATCAATAATTATTTGATCGTTCACACGCTTCTCTGTAAAGCGCCGTTTCACTCCACCGAACGAACTCAAGCTCTTTACCTCTTTAGCTGGGATGCCTTCATAATGGCATAATGTAATAACCGAGAGCGCGTTTAAAATATGGTGATCTCCGTACATAGGGATCGTGAATGTATCATAATAATTACTTCTGATAAAAACATCAAAAACAGTACCTTCCTCTGATGTTTTAATATTTCTAGCTTGAAAATCATTGCCCGGTTCAAGTCCATAATAAAGAACAGGAACATTGGCGGTAATTCGCTGCAAATACTTATCATCACCACAAGCGATAATACCTTTTTTCACTCTGTCTGCCATCTCTTGGAAGGCAGAAAAGACATCATCGACACTTGTAAAATAATCCGGGTGATCGAAATCAATATTTGTCATAATCGCATAATCTGGTTCATAGCTCAGGAAATGCCGGCGATATTCACAGGCTTCAAAGACAAAATATTCACTATCCACATGGCCTTTTCCTGTTCCATCTCCAATCAAATGAGAGATTGGAAAAGCCTCATTTAATACGTGGGCAAGTAAACCGGTCGTTGAAGTTTTACCATGGGAACCTGTAATTGCAATACTCCGGAATTTCTTCAGCCAATCGCCGAGAAAATCATGATATCGATAAAATTCACAGCCTAAACGTTTTGCTTCTTCAATTTCTTCATGGTCATCGGGGAATGCGTTCCCTGCGATAATTGTATATTCCGCTTTAATATTATCTTTAGAAAACGGGAGAATTGGAATGTTTTTTTCAAGTAAAGCTTCTTCCGTGAAAAAATGTTTTCCCACATCCGAGCCTTGAACGGTCTCACCGGAGTCGTAGAGAATTTGTGCGAGTGCACTCATTCCAGTTCCCTTTATACCAATAAGATGGTAAGTTGTCATAAAAAGAACCTCCACATGTACAAAAAAGGATTTGTCTTACTGTTTGTGATAGATTATCACACAATAGCTTATTATAGCAAACAATCAAGGACATGAAAATAATCCTTTCAGCCCACCTTGTTTCTATACGTTTTTATATTCCACTACCTCGAGCCGTGGATTCGGACGAAATCTACGTCCTTCCTTCGCTTCCGGTGAACCATTCAATAGGACGAGATCCCCTGTGAACCCGATATTAAGCCGTAATAAGCTTCTTCCTACACCATACATATCAACCGGTACACCAGCTTCTTCAAAATCTTTAATACGTTCTTCCGTAAAGCCGCCGGATACCATAATTTTCACATGCTGGAATCCTTCATCATCAAGCGCTTTCCGTAAAGCAAATAATAGCTCTGGATTAACCCCACGTGGGTCGAATGTTCCAAGTAAATGATGATTTCTCAGGAAATATTTATCCACTAACGTACGGGAAGTATCGAGGCGGACAGAGCTCAATTTATCGCCGAAACGCTTTGCTACTTTTAATGAATCGGTAATGACATCATTATTATAGTCGACAAGTGCAGATAATTCATCACCAGGGAATACTTCATGATACGCTTCAGCCGCTGCCACGACATCACCACGGAACATCTGAATGAGTGCGTGCGGCATTGTCCCCATACCTTCTTTTCCCCACCATTCGTTCATTGCATGGGTTGCCTGTGCAGTGGAACCGCCAATAAATGCTGCATATCCATCTCCTGCTTGAGTCGTATAATGGTCATCCCTGTCCCCCATGAAAATGACAGGCTTTGGCTTTTCAGTTATGCTCGCTGCTTTTACCACATTGTATACATTCGTTGCGACAGATGTTCTTCTCGCAAGAATTCCATCAATAATTCCTTCTAAATAGCCGAATTGCTGATAAGCGCCTGATATCGTAAGAACCGTCTCATACGGACTGATTCGGTCTCCGTCTTTCAATGATTTGATTTCCAATGTTTCTGGATTATCCGCGAACGAATGAAGTAAAGCAATCACTTCATCCGTACCGCAAAGAACTGCATCATCTTTTTGAAAAAATTGCATCGTTACATGATTATTAGGGATTTTCTCTTCGGCAATCTTTTTCGTTTTTAAAAAATATACTGCAGAAAACCAGCCTTCCCCAATACGTTCATCAAATTTAAATGTTTTATTTGTTAAACGGTCAATCTCACCTGCAAGCTTTCGATCGATTTCTTTCATCATTTTTCTCCTTATTATTTATCCTATTAACAATATGATATAAAAATATTGCAATTGAAACAAATTTAATCGCTTATTCGGGCAGCGGCTTCCGACACGAGGACCTCTCTCGGCTTACTCCCATTTTGCCCAGATATAATACCACGTGCTTCCAACGTATCAATTAACCTTGCCGCCCGGTTATAGCCGATTTTGAAATGGCGCTGGAACATGGAGGTGCTTGCTGATTGTTGATGGACGACAAACTGAATTGCATCTTCAAGCAGCTCGTCCTCATCTTCTTCCATATGAATTTGTTCCAGTAGCTCTTCTTGCTCAAACAAATAGTCCGGTTCGGCAAGATCTCTTGCAAAGGCTGTAACTCTTTCAATTTCTTCGTCAGATACAAATGGTCCCTGTAATCGGACACTTTTTCCTGTTCCGTTCTCCATGAACAACATATCACCTTTACCTAGGAGCTTCTCTGCCCCACTCGCGTCAAGGATTGTACGGGAGTCCACTTGCGAAGATACACTAAAGGCAATCCGAGTTGGTATATTTGCTTTAATGAGTCCCGTTATAACATCAACAGATGGTCTCTGGGTAGCAAGTAAAAGATGAATTCCGCAAGCCCGTGCTTTTTGTGCAATTCTACTGATGGCATTCTCCACATCCTGTGGTGACATCATCATTAAGTCAGCCAATTCATCAATGACGATGAGGATATATGGCATTTTTTCATTCTTTCTATGTTCGCTCATTACTTTCCGGTTGAACCGCTCAATGTCTCTAACGCCTTCTTCCACGAAACGTTCATAACGTTCTTCCATTTCATTAACTGCCCACTTCAAGCTCTGTGTCGCTGCTTTTACATCGGTAATAACTGGTGAGACAAGGTGCGGCACACCGTTATATGGCGCTAGCTCTACCATTTTCGGGTCGATCAAGAGCAATTTCACATCTTCATGACTCGCTTTATATAAAACACTTATAAGGATTGTGTTAATGCACACGCTCTTCCCTGATCCGGTTGCACCAGCTATTAGGCCATGCGGCATCTTTTGGATATTTGTAATTTTAGGTTTACCTTCAATCGTTAGACCCAATGCAGTTGTAAGTGGAGATTTGCTCTGTTTAAACTCTTCCGTCTCCACAATTTCTTGCAGTCCAACCATTTGTGCTGTTGGGTTCGGTACTTCGATTCCAACTGTATTTTTCCCCGGAATCGGTGCTTCAATCCGGATATCTTTAGCAGACATATTTAATTTTAAATCATCGCTTAGGTTTCTAATTTTACTTACCTTCACACCTAATTCTGGTTGCACTTCAAATCTTGTAACAGATGGGCCTTGTGTTGCGTGAACAACCCGTGCACCAACGTTAAAATGTTTTAGTGTCTGTTCAAGCAAGTTCTGCTGTTCTTCAATCCACGGATCATTTGCATAATCTTCTTCTTGCGGGTCATTTAAAAGATGTAGCGGAATATGAATATCTTTTGCTGGTTGTTCCACCTCTGATTGATTCGCTTCCGACTGTATTGCCACTGGTTTTACAGACTCGTTCTCCGGTTTTCTTTCTGGGCGCTCTTTGTGCCGCTCTAATCCCCGCATCCTCACCCTCTCGTTCCGCTCCATTTTCGCTTTATCGAGTGGTGTCATTACAACGTTAAACGGTACTTCTCGTTCATTCCCCTGTTTTCTCTCGCTTCTCTTTCTGTTCTTCTCAAGCTGAGGCGCTTTTTTATGTACCTGGTTTTCTGCTGTTTCTTCCTGCGCCAATTGTTGGATTGTTTTAATTTCTTCTTTTTCCGGTCTTTCTTCTGTTTCTAGTTTTTCTTCTGTCTCTATTGGTTGCTCCGTCTCTTCAGTCGCTAGCTCGAATATTGCTGCCGTTTCCTGTTCCGGCTTAATCGTTTCACTAATCAGTGGTTCTTCTTGTTTTTGTTCTTTTATTTGTTCTTCTATTTCTTCTATTTGGACTTCCGATCGCTCTTCTTTTTTTGCTTTCTTTCGAGCATAAGCGGGCACATTTTCGACTTCGTTATCCCTTTTTTGAAAACCATATATTGGAGAAGGGACATCTGAAGCTTGAAATGGCGGTGCATTTTCATCTTTATATACTTTTCTGACTGGGGTTGGACTGGATGCTTTCTTTTCTTTTTTCGGCTGGGCCGGTTGCACCGATTCTTGATTTCTTCGTACATATGCTGGTTTATATTCATTTTTCTCCCGATTTTCCATTGGATCTGGAATTACTGGAAACCGGAAAGGTCTATTCTCTGGATACTTATAAGTCATTCTCGCTTTTATTTCCTGATGATTCTGTTGAGGTTGTTCCGAATCCTCAATTTCAATTTCTTCCTCTACTTCAGTCAGGAAAAAGTTTTTCATTTTATCTAACCAATGCTTTAACATTTCATTCACTCATTTCCTTTTCAATCCATGTTACTTTTCCATTTTACCAGTTTTTTAGAGTTGGATGTAGTTTTATTGAATTTATATTATAAATAACTCCACTTTTCAGCGTGAGTGTATGCAACTTACTTCTGGAGGTCCGCAGTCCAGACACCTCTCGCTTTCCGCGGGCGGCTGGTGAGCCTCCTCGGGCTGTCGCCCTGTGGGGTCTCACCTAGGCCTATCCTCCCGCAGGAGTCTCGAGGTGTCTGGACTGCTCCGAGGAAAGGCCCCGTTTGGAATGCTATTTAATATTCCAAAGGCACACCCTGTATCGTGATAGAATAATCTCTTTTCATAATAATCATCTTTACCAGTTCAGCTGCCCGGTGGACGGTGACTCCTGCGAGAATAGCACGAGTCCGGAGACCCCGCAGGGCGGTAGCCCGAGGAGGCTTCGGCTGTGCCCGCGGAAAGCATCCGTCCACCGGGCAGCTGAACGGCGACTAGAGAGCAAGTCTGGAGAACGTGCACATTACTCACGCTGAATGAAAGTAATTAGCAGTTCATATTTTGAGGGAATTAAAAACACACCCTATTAGAAAATAGCGTGTGCCTCTTTTTTTTAAACGGTAAATTCTTCACCAATTTGATAGCTGTCGTCTAGTACGTATATTCCTTTTTCTTCCGGTGCATTGGGGATAGCCAATTCTTTCTGGGAACATATCATTCCGTTTGATGGAACTCCACGGAGTTCAGATGGTTTAATGCGTAGACCGCTTGGCATCGTTGCTCCTACTTTCGCAACAACAACTTTTTGGCCAACATCGACATTTGGTGCACCACAAACGATTTGCAGTACCTCCCCACCAACATCAACCTTACAAACACTTAACTTGTCTGCATTCTCATGAGGTAATTTTTCCTCGACATAGCCGACGACAAATTTCGGGCTTAGATCAAAGTCAAGCTCATCATCGAGATTATTGGCTTTAAACAGGTCTTTAATTTCTCCAAGTAATGCTTCCGTTAATTTAATTGCACCTGTTTCAGTTAGTGCAAATTTTTCCGAAGCACGGTAAATGTTGTAGCCGAGCACTTCCTGATCTTTTCCAAGTACTCGGACAATATCTCCGTTTGTTTCATATGTCCATTCGTAACGATTGCCATCTTTTAGCGGGATGAGGAGTACATCCCCAATTCCATTTGGATTATAAAATACGTTCATCTATTTCGTCCTTTCCCTATTTCTCTGGGCGGTTTTTCGCGAGGATAAAGATTGGCTCTAATCTTTTATCTTCGTAAATAAACGGTAACGAAGTAATAGGGATGCGCCCCTCCGAGAAATATTTCATTGTAAGCTGAGCTAAAATATCATAACCAGTCTCATTCTGAATATCTGCAATAATCAATACATCCTGATGCGGGGTGGCGACGGTCATATCACCTTTCATATTTGCTTTCATCTCTTCCAGAAATGCTTCATTCAATATTCTGGTTGCATCATATCCATCTTGAGTTGCAATAAAGTAAAAATCATTCCCAGCTACTTTATCCATTTTATAATCGGTTGAAAGAGAGCGGGCATTAAACATTGCGATTTCTTCTAGATGCTTCCCAGTCCACTCTGCTTCTTGAAGCAAATCTTCATCAATTAATCGGTATGATTTCCCTTCATCAAGTGCATAGAATATTCTCGTTTCCGCGGTATGATCTTTGTGGATCAGTTTTTTTTCAGCTTTTGTTTTAGTCGAGAATGATGTCGAGCGAATCACAGGATAGATATACTTCTCCATTCCTGTCAATTCAACATGTTCATTCATCATTCTTAGCGCTTCCTCAATATGTTCAACAACTTCATCAATTACCGTTTCACCGCGCGTATTATATTTTACAATGATATTTGGAAGCGTCAAGGTTAAACCTTGCTTCGTTTCCTTCCACTCGATACGGAGTGTGTCCTCTTTACGATTAAATCTAAAATGATATTTATCATTTGACAGACGCTCTTTCAATATGTCCCGCATGCGGGTACTTGTCATTTTCATCGATGGTACCTCCTTACAAACTTAATCTACACTTTCGCAAAGCCATCGATAAACGAAATGATTTCTTCCTTTGTCTTCCGGTCTTTACTGACAAATCGGCCTACTTCTAACCCTTTTTCATAAGCAACAAAGCTAGGGATACCGTAAATTTCATTTTCTTGTGCCAGTTCCATAAATTCGTCTCGATTCACTTCAACAAAAGTGTACTCAGGATATTTATCTTCTATTTCTGGTAAGATTGGTTCAATGAAGCGACAGTCTGGACACCAGCCAGCTGTGAAAAGAAAAATTGCTTTTTCATTATTTTTGAGTTCGTTAAATTCTTTTACAGATTGCAATGGCCTCATTTTCAATCATCTCCTTCTTTCTATCATAGCTTTCCTTCCCGTCTGTTTCAATTCACACGCCCTGATTTAACGAATTTTGAAATGCTCATGTAAATAATTTGCAATTATTATACAATTCGTTAGTATGAAAGTGGAGTCATATTATTTGGAGGTGCTGAAATGGAACTAACTGTTTATCTAGCTGGTGAAATTCACTCAGACTGGCGGGATCAATTAAAAGCAAAAGCAAAGGAAAAGAATTTACCGTTAACCTTTGTCGGACCACAGACGAATCATGACCTTTCAGATGATATTGGAGAAAAGATTCTAGGGAAGCAGCCTGGCAATTATTACCGGGATGATGCAGCTTCTGCTGTGAATAATTTAAGAACACAGGTGCTTATGCAGAAAGCTGATGTCGTTATTGCGCTGTTTGGTGAGAAATACAGACAGTGGAATACGGCGATGGATGCCTCCGCGGCAATTACATTGAATAAACCGACGATTCTTGTTCGACCGGAAGAGTTTATTCACCCATTGAAAGAGCTATCCAACAAAGCGAATATTACAGTTGAAACGATTGATCAAGCATTAGATGTTTTAGCCTATATTTATGAATGAAAAGAGGAGCGCCCAAAGCGGCACTCCTCTTTTCATTCCTCTAGGAAACCATAAAATAAAAATATTCTTGAGAAATTTCGAGCGGGTAGCCACGTCCGCTCTGCACCTAAGAATGCCAAATGAATTACTTCTTGGCTTAGCTTCTATGATCTTCTTGCGTCGTTGTTCTTCTTTAACTTTTTGACCAATATTCCAGTTGACCTCTTAGTGCTTGGGTAATGTGGGTGAACATCGTACCGCGGTCGATTAGATTGTTGGTGAAGATGCCAATTGCCCCTTCTTTCGAGCGGACATTTTCCCTTTTAGCATACACTTCCATGATGTCTCCTAGCTCTTTCCCTTCTTCTAACTCTGGTAAAAATTCATTCGGCAAAGCGATTCGCGCTCCAGCTGCGGTATAAATTAGATCTGTTGAAACAGCAAGTGCGCCCCAATTCGTTACATAGAGACAATCATCAACGAGCATGACTCCACCCTCGAGACCGACACCTACATCCGCTTCTTTCATGTTAAGTGATTGAAGTGCACGATTGATTGCACCTTGTCTCGTCTCTTCATCAGTACGCGGCTGCGGGGAAACACCAGACGAAGCTTCCACTCCCCGGACAGTGTAATCTGTGAAAACCGCTTCACACGCACGGATTTTCGTTGGGTTTTTAGAACCGATTATTAATTTCATTCCTTACTCCTCAGCTATTATTTTTAATCGTATCAACTGTCGTTTGATCAGTAGCTTTTACCAATTTCACGAGCAATTCTTTCGCCGCTGCATAATCATCAACATGAATAATGGAAGCTGACGTATGAATGTATCGTGAGCAGATACCAATTACCGCACTTGGTACACCGTTATTCGATAGATGGATTCGTCCTGCATCTGTTCCACCTTGTGATATGAAATATTGATACGGGATATCATTTGTTTCTGCTGTATCAAGTACAAATTCACGCATGCCCCGATGTGTGATCATCGTCCGGTCGAATATTCGCACCAAGGCCCCTTTCCCAAGCTGACCAAATGCTTTTTTATCCCCTGAGGCATCATTCGCAGGTGAGGCATCGAGAACATAAGCGATATCCGGCTGAATCATATTAGATGCAGTCTGAGCCCCGCGAAGTCCAACCTCCTCTTGAACAGTTGCTCCGGAATATAACGTGTTCGGTAACGATTCATCCTTTAATTCTTTTAATAACTCGATGGATAACCCGCAGCCATAGCGGTTGTCCCAAGCTTTAGCAAGGATTTTCTTCTCATTTGCCATCGGTTGGAATGGGGTAACAGGAACGATTGAATCTCCTGGCTTCACGCCAATTCTTTTCGCATCATCCCGGTCATCTGCCCCAATATCAATCAGCATATTTTTAATTTCCATCGGTTTCTTCCGCTGGGCTTCCGTAAGCAAATGGGGCGGAATCGATGAAATAACACCAATAACAGGACCGTTTTCTGTCATTACTTGAACGCGCTGGGCTAACATGACTTGGTTCCACCAGCCGCCCAATGGCTGAAAGCGAATCATTCCGTTATCCGTTATTTGAGTAACCATAAAGCCAACCTCATCCATATGTCCGGCAATCATGATGCGGGGGCCTTCTCCTTTTTTAACACCGAAGATGCTTCCGAGATTATCTTGCACAATCTCCTCTGCATATTTCTCTAATTCCTTCTTCATGAAAGCCCGGACAGCATGTTCATTCCCCGGAGCCCCCTGTAGTTCTGTTAAATTTTTAAAAAGTTCTAAGGTTTCCTGATTCATGTTTAAACTCCTTTTATATATATTCTATTTCTCTATGTCTTTTCAGTATACCGGATAATGGAAATGACTTTCCACTATCCCGGTCAGAACAGCCTTTCGAATTTGTTTCAGCGATTTTTGCAAGGATTGTTGGATTGAATGAAAAATCTTATAAAGTGAAACTTCATTCAGTGTTAGTTGAACAGAATCAGGGATTTATGGACTGTATATCCCCACCCTTCACATCTTGGGCTTCCCTTCATGTTTTGGAATGTGGGGAATACAGACCGTTAATGCGTGCTAACAAAAGCTTGTCTTTTTCCGTCCCAAGACATTATACATTTAATTGGCGGGTTTAAAACTGAAACAATAGACATATAACTGTACTGCTTGTCGCCGCAACATATATTGGAAGAGTTATCAGCCACCTTGCATTAATCGCCATCCGGAAACCTTTCCATTTAGTATTCCGATGGGAGAAAAGACACAAACCCGAACGAAAGAACGGGACGACAGGAGTCGGTACAAGAACCGTTCCTACGTCCCAATCAACTTACGGTCGGTTCAAGTACCGTTAATGTATTATTCGTTGTATTTAAATTTGCTATAGCTCCAATTGGAATTGCTGCTTTATACGTTCCGTGTGCGGTGGTAAAGTTGGTCATAAGTGGCTTGCCAAAGGAAGTCATAAAGGTATTAATCAAATCATTGTAAGTCGTGTTATATGAGGCGGGACAATTTGTACATTCTCCCATGATGATGCCAATGCAATCATCAAATTTTCCGGCTAACTTTAAATGATTCAAATATCTATAAACCGTATTAATTGGTTCATGGGTTTCTTCAATAAGGAGTATGCTTTCTTTTGTATCGATTTCGTAAGGGGTTCCAAGGTTACCAACAAAAGAGGTCAGGTTGCCCCCGACAATTGGACCGGTTACATTACCCTGGACCGTACTGACAGTTGGAATGCCCGGCGAATTTTGTATTTGTCTTGGTGAAGTTAATGTAGACGTAGCAGTAAAAAATTGATTGACGTTGTAGGCTGGACCTCCCGATACGAAATCAATGAGCATTAAACTTTGGAATGTGATCAAATCGGCATATTGGTATAGGACATTTAATAATATCGTTATGTCGCTATAACCCGATATAATTTTCGGATGGCTTGTGATCACGGAATAGTCAAGGTAAGGAAGAATGCCTGCTACTCCCACGCCACCTCTAGTAGGAAGGATCATTTTTACCTGGTCATTCTCAAACATGCTCATCAAGTCCGAGGCACGTTGTTGATCTGTTCCTGCAAGAAACCCATTTTGAGAATAGACATATTTTCCTAGGATCACATTAAATCCCATATTTTGTAACGTTTCTATTCCAGCGTTAATAATACTTGCATCTAGTGGACTGCCCAAGGTAACAATTCCAATTGTATCCCCTTGTTGTAAAATAGGTGGTTTTATCGCCATAGCTCCTCCCCCTTCATGGTTCGCCTTTGCACTATTATTAATTTATGTGAGTTTGTTAAATGAAGTGCAAAGGAAAAGGCACAAGCGCCCTTACAGACTAAGTACGCGATTCGTTTCGCAACGCCTGGGACTGCAATTACTCGTCCCACCGCAGAGTGTTTGTACTAGCACATCTTGTGCCTCGTGGCAACGTACAAACTCTGGAGCACTTTGGGGCTGCAATTAAGTTCAATTCATACGAGAAGTAGCCCGAAGTTTCGTCATAGATGACTCCAAAAGATGGCAAGGGTGGTTCTATCTCATGTCTTTATTCACAAGCATCGTACGTTCTATGTATTTATTAAACTTAAACAGGATAACCTAACTAGTTTTTGTACTTCTTAGTAAACTAAGCAATTGTTTCCCATCACTTGAACGTCCCTGCAAGTCAGTATATGGAATGAGACACCATAAGATGTATAAGCAACTTAAAAAGTTCATAATTCCTATATATTCCGTTTTAAAAAACAATGAGACCAAATATAAGACTCCAATAAAAAATCCATTAAATATAACTCCCCCTAGTAGCACAATAGCCCATTTGGTCTTACTTACCTTGTCTGGTCGTTCATATGAAGTTGCACCACTGATAAAAAATATCTTATTTATAGAAAGTCTGCCAATGCTTATTAGTGTATCTCCCCAACCGATTTGAATCTTTTTAACCTTCCATCCCCACAGTTTGATAAAAAAAGCATGTCCTAATTCATGAACCATTGTGCAAATCGGGAAAAAAATAAATGCAATTAATAAGTATTTAAAGCTAAAGTCCATTATAAACCTCCCTGTTATGTTCCATATCTGCGCTTGGAAATAAAACATCTACTCTTATCCAGAAATCTTCCTCTAATATAGATATATCAAAAAGTATTTCTTGTACTTTCTTTAAGTTCATTTTCTTTATATTCGCAATACCTTATCGGAATTATCGTAACATAGCGCTTACAAAATTTCGAGAGAATTTTGTCAAGCACATTGGCGGATCAGGCTAAAAAAGAGCACATTGTTGAACAAATCTCTCCACGCAGTGTTGCACGCTATTTAAAGGAAGCTGATTTAAACGACATCATTACCGAGTTTGACTGAATCCAAAGATTGAGAACCATGGGACAAACCAAAAGCAAGCCCAAGCTGTTTATGATGTTTATCAAACGGCACTACAGCGAAAGAACACGGCACCCATGTCTTTTGTGTTGATGAAAAACAGGTATTCAAGCAGCGGAGCATTCCAAGCCAAAAAAGCAATGAGGCTAAGAGAACCGGAAATAATCGGACAAGAATAAAAACCTCCTTAAATATGCTATGCTCTGACTTTCGATATAAAAATATTATGCCATTTTTAGCGTATTTTGAGGAGGATTATCTCGAAGAATTTTCACTCCTCGTAACTGCATCCATGGAATTTTAAATTTCCAAGTAACTAAGGTATAATTAAAAGAAGATGAATGTCTATTTCATTTAATGAGAGGTGGAACAAGTTGAAAAAAAGAAATCTTTTACTTGCTGCAAGTATCGGGTTCGCGGTAGGTTATCTATTGAAGAGCCAATTGGATACGAAGCAGAAAGTGACGCCAGAGAAAGCTTTAAGTAATGCGAAGGAAGCTTTTAAACAAAACGGGCCAATCAGCGGATCATGGATTTATATGAAACCTGAAGAAGTCGAGAAAAATGGCCTGGTGTATCAAGCCTATCGCGGGGGAATTACGCGAAACATCGATGGGGAGAGTAAACAGTACGAATTCTATGTTGATGTAGAAACAGGCGGTATCATCGCGACGACTGAAACCGCTTAAAGGAGAGCGCTTCTTAATTGAAGCGCTCTCCTTTCAATACCCGTGCCCTCTCAACCGCGTCAATCCGTTCAGCTTTTTCATTAAAGCGGATCGCTCTGTAGTAAGCATCATGATAAAATGTATACCATGCCTGTCTGTTGTATCCGTATTCCATCCACTCCTGTTTTTCGTGGACCGATGTCACCGGGTAATCGTCATAGGCCAGCGCCCAAAGCTTATTTTCATGTGCATTCGTTGGCATTAAATCTCCCATATGAATGAAACAGTCTTCTCCATCTTCAAAAACAATAATGGCATGTCCTTCACTGTGTCCTCCTGTATGGATCATCCGCAGTCCTTTTGCAACTTCCAGTTCATCTGCGAAAGTCTCTACTTGATGTTCAATCGGTCGCCAATTCCTCTCCCAGTATGTATTAACAGAACGAATATTGGGGTGACGCATTTCTTCCCATTCAATTGCCGTCGTATAAATAGTCGCATTGGGAAAAATTGTTTCATACCCTTCTTTTCCTTTTTTTGACAAGCCACTCGCATGATCGAAATGTAAATGAGTCATTAATATACCGTCAATGGCAGTTGGCTCCACACCAAGTTCACTTAATGATTCTTCTACAAAAGAAAGTTCACTTGCTCCAAAGTTACGAATCTGCTTCTCTGACAGTTTATCTATTCCGAGGCCAGAATCTATGAGATAATTTCTCCCATCCAATTGGAGCAAAATTGGATCGGTCCTTAATTCGATCAAGTTCTTCTCATCAGCCGGGTACTTTCTTGCCCATAATGCTTTCGGCACTACACCGAACATGGCACCGCCATCCAAATGATTCACACCACCACGTAACCAAGTCAATTGCGCCCTGCCAACCTGTAATTTTTCCATCCTTTTCCCCCTCTTACTCTTATTTACTACTAGTTTATCACCCATACTCAGATAAGCAAACTGGGACAGAGGGTCAGACTGAACCCGCGTCCCACTTATTTGATTTTCTTTTGTTTTTTCCAGATGAAAAAACCGCTCAGGGCAAGCACTCCAATAATTGCTAATACTGGCAAGTTACCGATGATGAGTATGCTTAGTTTAGATAGGATGGTAATGATGGAATTAATACTTTTCATAAACTGTTGTTTCGTTTCTTGCCATGTGTTCAAGTCATTATTGACATTTGAAAGTGTTACATTACGCTCACGAATTGATATCGTTATCGTTGAAAAATCCGTTTTATCCTGAAGATAATTCATCCGGCCGACAATCATTTCAATCTCTTCTTGCACCCGTGCTAAATCATTTGAGATTTTTAATAAGTCCTCTGTTTCTTCCGCACCAGCTAAAAAATCCAGTAATCTTTCTTCCACTTTTTCTTTCGATTTCAGACGGGACTCCAGGTCAACGAATTCCTCTGTAACATCCTCGCCAGAAACATAATGATCCAGCACCTTTGTACTTCCCTCCTCGATAAAATCTAGGAATGGATGGAAATCTTCTTGTGGAATACGAATGGTCATCTGACAGCTTTTCAAATTTTCTGTTTTCTCATTATATAATGTCGACTCAAGTACATAGCCGCCAATCCTTGCAGCTTCTTTTTGAACTTGATTAGAAAATGTTTTTAAATCATCCGTTTCAACATCTATATCTGCCGTATAAATAACTTTACGATTTGATTCGGCACTATCCACTTCAACATCTTCCACTGATTTTTCCGTTTCCGCATCTTGACCCTCTTCCTCATTAGAAAATTGCAGTTCACTATCTTCCACTCCGTAGCTTTCTGTATCATGAGCAATATCGGCCGTCCCCTCGGCAGTGTCATCCACCTCTTCCCCAGTACAAGCTACAAGCAATAGACTGAACACCAATATACTTATATATTTCTTCACTTGAACTTAGCCCCTTTCTATTCCTTCTTACTACATTGGACGTCCGTCACATACAAAAGTTTCTTAATTAAAAGATTTTTTGTGTAGCCTTCTTTATCACAATCTGGTATGATAGGTTTTGTAACTTTACATCGAAAATATGAAAATTTCGTAAAACTATGTGATTTTCTTCACACAAAATGACGCTAATTCACTTCGTATTAACCTGAACTAAGTCGCAGAGCGGACGTAACTAGCCCTAGAAACCTAAGTTATTACAGCATTTTTATTTTTTCACGTATTAACGGTCTGTAATACCCCCATCTCTAAACATGAGGAAAGCCCAATATGTGGAGGTGGGGGATATACAGGCCGTAAATACCTGATTCGGTTTAACTAACATTCAGTGGGGAGGTAAGGAATTCCCCACTGAATGAAGTTTCACTTTATCACGCATTAACGGTCTGTAATACCCCCATCTCTAAACATGAGGGAAGCCCAATATGTGAAGGTGGGGATATACAGTCCGTAAATATCTGATTCTGTTCAACTAACATTCAGTGGGGAGGTAAGGAATTCCCCACTGAATGAAGTTTCACTTTATCACGCATTAACGGTCTGTAATACCCCCATCTCTAAACATGAGGGAAGCCCAATATGTGAAGGTGGGGATATACAGTCCGTAAATATCTGATTCTGTTCAACTAACATTCAGTGGGGAGGTAAGGAATTCCCCACTGAATGAAGTTTCACTTTATCGTTTCTTATACTATTAAAAAGGAGGAAATATCGACAATGAAGGAGAACGAAGGGGTTTATGCCATTATTATTACATGCTTGATTCTGATTGCTTTTGTTGTACCGTACACATTGCTTCCTGATGTCGAAAAGTGGTATGGCAGCTTTTTATTTTGGACGGTACTTACTGTAATTGTAATTGGCGTCAATTATTTATTAATTAGGGAGTGGGGCAAAAAACAATGAATACGTCGTACGTTTGGTGGGCTGTTGCCATCTATATTATCATTTCTTTGTTCATTGCGTTTCTATCGCAATCTGGCAAGCAAAATGATATGGTCAGTTATTTCCTTGGCGATAGGAAACTCGGCGGAATCGTATCTGCACTTAGTTATAGTGCAACTACTTATAGTGCATTCATGCTTGTTGGTTTAGCCGGACTTACATACAGTGGCGGGGTTGGTGCGCTTGGATTTGAATTAATTTATCTGATGGGGGTTTCACTGATTGCTTTTTTTGGACCGCGTTTTTGGGTTGTCGGTAAAAAATATGGCTATGTTACACCATCTGAGATGCTTGGTGATCGCTATCAAGATAAAAGGGTGGCAGTCATCGTCGCAATAACAAGCTGTCTTTTCCTCATCCCCTATAGCGCAGTACAGCTAACTGGTGTCGGTTACTTACTTTCTGGTCTTACGAATAATGAAATCACCTTTTCAACCGGTGTGTTGATTGCAACGATTATGGCGATTTTATTTTCTTATATTGCGGGAATTCGTTCCGTTGCCTGGACAGATTCCTTGCAAGCGGTATTCATGATTATCACATCAACCGTTGTCGTTCTTGTTCTTATCAGCGGGCTAGGAGGGTTTAGTAGTTTCTTCCAGACGCTGGAAACAGAACACCCAGCTTCATTAGCTGTTCCTGGCAACGGATTTTTTAATATTTTTACATTTATTGGAATGACCTTGCCATGGATGTTTTTCAGCCTTTCCAATCCACAGGTCAGTCAACGGTTATTCATGCCGTCATCTTTACAGAACTTAAAAATTATGATTCTCGGATTTATGATCTTTGGACTCATTTATACACTTGTTGCGATTTTTTGGGGCTTTTCGGCGACAATTATGTTCCCGAACCTTGACAATGTTGATATGGCAACACCATTGATTCTTTCCAGTGATCTCGTTCCACCAATTCTTGGGGTCATTGTGATGGTAGGAATTATGGCAGCAGCAATTTCAACGATTGATTCAATTTTACTGACCCTCGCGTCCGTATTTGCGAAAGATGTGTACGGGAATCTGAGGAAACGACCATCTGACCGCATGCAGCTGCAGATTGGAAAATTCGTCATTCCTGTCATTGCTATTATTGCTTATCTATTTGCTGAAATGGAGTTAAGTATCATTGTACTCCTCTCCGTTGCCTCTTCAGCTGGTCTTATCATTGCGGTTCCAGCTATATTCGGAACGTTTTTCTGGAAACGGGGTACAGCTGCTGGAGTATTAGCAAGTGTTGGGGTTACGGGGGTTATTGTCATCCTTTTAGAAGCATTTCAGTGGAAGCCACTTGGGCTCGCATCAGGGGTATGGGGAATTATTTTATCCACGATTATTTTCATCGGTGTCAGCTTCGTTACGAAAGCACCAGAAGAAAAAGCCGAAGAATTCTTAACTACAGTAAAAGTTGCATTACAAAAAGAACGGAAAAATAATTAAACGGTCCTCATCTTGGGACCGTTTTTTCTAAATTATTCTGCTCGTAGGTCAGCATACGCCGCTTTGGTCATTTCTTTTAGATCTGCTGGAGAGAGTTCGACTTGGGAACCGCGTTTCCCCGCTGAAATGACGAGATATTCTAAGCCTTCTGCATAGGAATCAATGTATGTCGGATAGCTTTTCTTCATACCAATCGGTGAACAACCGCCCCGTATATACCCTGTCGTCTTCTCCAAATCTTTCATTGGAAGCATGTCAATCTTTTTATTACCACTTACTTTGGCAAGTTTTTTCAAGTTCAGTTCATCTTGTGCACGAATAACAACAACGACTGGTCCAGTTTTATCTCCGACCGTTACGAGTGTTTTAAATACCTTATCAAGCGGAATATTCGTTTGACTTGCTGCAGTTTCCGCATCAAGGCTATCTTCCTTCCAAGCATACTCATGGATCTGATAAGCAATTTTTTCCTTATCAAGCAAACGATGAACATTCGTCTTCCTCATACAATCACCCTTTACTAATTATTAACTTAACTAACGAATCAAAAAAATCAAAGCAGTCTAATCTTATCCCAGAACATGAATATTTAAACATAATCATGTTTTTTATAGAGACTCGAATTCCTTTCATTCAGCGTAAGTGTTTTGCTTGTTCATTTAATTTGGCGCTCTAATCGCCGTTCAGTTTCCCGGAGGACGGATGCTTTCCGCGGGCTCCGCGCTGAGCCTCCTCGGAAGAAAAGCACTTCCTGCGGGGTCTCATCGTCTCCGCTTTCCCGCAGGAGTCACCGTCCTCCGGGAAACTGAACTGGTAGGGATGCTGGTAGGGATGATTATTATGGATGGAAACTATCACCCTAAGATCAGCGTTCTATTCCTAAAATGAAAAATAGTGTTCCAAATTTGGCTTTCCCCTCGGAGCAGTCCAGACACCTCGAGACTCCTGCAGGAGGAAAGGCATAGGTGAGACCCCGCAGGGCGGTAGCCCGAGGAGGCTCACCAGCCGCCTGCGGAAAGCGAGAGGTGTCTGGACTGCGGACCTCCAGGAGAAGGTTGCGCTTACGCTGAATGAACGAATCCGCGATTTTATCGAATTCCAAACCTACCTAGCTGTTTTAGGCTGTAAAAGTTAGATTGTTAATCATTTGATTGCTTAGCTAGTGCCACTGCTTCGTCAAATTCCGCCTCAATTTCAGGATTATGCTTATATGTTATTCGACTTACTACTATCGCAACAATCATAGCAAGGGTGAATCCTGGAACGATTTCATATAGAAAGCCGGATAAAACTTTTGAATTACCCCAGACAAAGACCGTGATTGCCCCGACGACCATTGCCCAAAGCGCACCAGCACTAGTGAACTTCTTCCAATACAAGGATAAAAGAATAACCGGTCCAAAGGATGATCCAAACCCTGCCCATGCGAAGGCAACCAAGCTTAGAATCGTATCGTTTTGTTCCCATGCAAAGTAGATTGCGATAAGCGCTATGAACAGCACTGCAATTCTTCCTAAATTAACATAGAACTTTTGGCTTGCTTCCTTCTTGAATACAACCTTATATATATCCTCTACTAGTGCAGATGAAGATACAAGTAATTGCGAGGATACGGTACTCATAATCGCTGCAAGCACCGCAGCAAGCATCATTCCAGCAATAAACGGATGGAAGAGGATTTGACCTAAAATAAGAAAAACGGCTTCCGAATTTGATAATGTAACATCTACATTCTGCTGGAAGTATGCAGCACCGACGATACCTGTAGCTATTGCCCCGCCAAGTGATAGAACAACCCAGCCAAAACCTATTCGACGCGCTGTTCTTGTTTCTTGCGCAGATTTAATTGCCATAAACCTAATAATAATATGGGGCTGTCCGAAATAACCGAGACCCCAAGCCAGCAGGGACACGACGCCGGCAAAGGTAGCTGTAGAAAACATATTAAAGACATCCGGGTTGAACGCCATCGCACTCGATGCTGTTTCTCTTAAGCCGCCCGTTGCAAAGATACCAAAGATTGGAACAAGAAGCAGTGCTAAGAACATCATCGTTCCTTGTACAACATCTGTGTAACTTACCGCTAGAAATCCGCCAATGAATGTGTAGAGAATGGTGACCCCGCCAACAATCAATAATCCGGTCGTATAGTCATAGCCGAATGCACTCTGGAAAAACACTCCTCCGGCAACCATCCCAGAAGAAACATAAAAAGTAAAATAGAGCAGAATCACGATTCCAGAAACAGCCCGTAAAACTTTCGCATTTCGTTTGAAACGGTTGTCCAGAAAACTCGGAATGGTTATCGAATTATTCGCCACTTGCGTGTAAGTCCGTAGTCTTGGTGCGACAATCTTCCAGTTTAACCAGGTACCTGCAGCTAAACCAATTGGCATCCAGATTTCCACAAGACCGGCTACATAAAGTGCCCCAGGAAGTCCCATCAAGAGCCACTGGGACATATCGGAAGCACCAGCACTAAGAGCTGACGCTAACGGACCGAGCTGGCGGCCGCCAAGCATGTAATCATCTAAGTTTTTCGTCTTTCGGAAACCCATCAATCCAATCATAATCATCCCGATAAAATATATAATGATGGCTAATAGCTGATACGTATAATCAGACATTCCTCTCTCCCCTTTTATGAAACTATAATGTATTCCTCCCATTTTATAGCCAGTTATCTAAAAAAAGACAAAAATTGTTATTTCTATTTGTTTTTGCGACTCTTTCTGCCGGCAATAAATCCAAGTGTTGCAATCCCAGCTGCCCCAGCAACGACCGCCCCTGTCTTCAGTCTGTTATCTTCTGTATAAAAGGTATCTTTAAGTACGAGATTTATATTTTGCGGGCGCTCCGCTAGCCGGCGCATAAAATAACCATACCAATCATCACCAAACGGAATATACGTACAGAAATTATAACCTTCTTCGGCCAATGCATATTGCATCTCTACACGGAAGCCGTAAAGCATTTGAAATTCAAATTTTCTCTTATCAATCTGATGCTCTTCCACATATTTTTTGATGTTTTCTATCAAATTATGATCATGCGTCGCGATCGATGTAAACGCATTCCCTTGCAATCTTATTTTTACCGCTTCCATGAAATTCGCATCAATATCTTCTTTTTCTTGGAAGGCTACTTCTTCAGACTCTTTATAAGCTCCCTTTACAATCCTTAGCCGCACATCTTCAAGATCCTTTAAATCATCCATTGTGCGGTATAAATAAGTCTGCATGACCGTTCCGACATTTTCATAGTCTTTATGAAGTTCCTTTACAATATCTAATGTCGGCTGGTAATGAATATATTTCTCCATATCAATATTTACAAAAATATCATATTCACTTGCTTTAGTAAGAATCTCCCGCATGTTGTCCATGCAAAATTCTTTATCAATATCAAGGCCGACCTGGGTTAATTTTACGGATAAATGACCGTTCAGTCTCTCCTCATGAATATATTCAATTACTTCGAGGATTTGATTTTTTGCCGCTTCGGCTTCAGTCCTATCATTAACAAACTCCCCTAGATTGTCGAGCGTCACGGCAATACCGCGCTCATTCAATTCCTTGACCTTTTCAGCGGCCTGAGGCAAATCTGTACCAGCTACAAATTTCTCTGCACCTAGTCGGAATCCCCACCTTTTGGCATTGTCATTCAGAAATTGATTGTTCGATAAAGCAATGAAAAAGTCTCGAGTTAAGTTAACCATTGTTCATTCTCCTTTGTCTGTCTTTCCCTATGAAGTATTTACCTCTTAATGAGTGAAAGCACTTTCATTCAAGGGTATATTTTTTAAAAGCTTAATCTTATTATAACAAAAATTATACAAACTAAGGCTAATAAAAGATATATTAAAAAAGCTAAATTTCTTTTTCAGAGAAATGCAGTAGCTCTTTGTTTACATCTTCTAACTCATGATGCGAATTTCCCGTTCATTCCACATTTCCCATTTTGCATCCCCTAATTGGGATGAGGCACTGCATTATACAATATCCTAAAAACCACAGTGCACATGGACTGTGGTTTTTATCCAGTTATAATCATTAAAACATTTGGTATCCACTTCTTCTTAAAATACGAATTGTAAATCCGGAAACTATTGTACCGAGAAAACCGGCTCCCATAATAACATAGTCAGCAATTTTTAAAGCAGCAAGTGTATCTCCTAATAGTTTAAAAGATTCCGCAGTGTTCGTAAAATAATCAAAAGTAGAAATGCCATCGATAATCATTATGGCAACAATTGGATATAGAATGGACATAAGCCAAGTTCTTCTTAAAAGCATATTTAAAATAAAAGCGATACCAAAGAAAATGACGAAATATAACATAATGGAAACTACTAGCTGTATCAATGATGTAACTCCCTTCGCTTCGTTAGATAACACCCACGCTTATTTTATAATAAATAGAAAGAAAAGCAAAGACATATAGCCTTTGCTTTACATATGGAAGAAATTAAATCTGCCTCTCTTCATTAATAGATGGATTCCTCCTAATTGGAGCAAATATCGATTTAAAGAAAGTTTCTTCATAATTGTCGCTCTCCACCCGAAATGCTGCCGACCGTTTAATGATATGGCAACACCGTCGGATGAGCCGAGTGAAGCAATGATCGCCTTCTTTCTGGATCGAAAGTGTAATAATGCTTTTTTATTAATCTGCGCTTTAATATTCCGAGCTGCAATTCCAGCAGAAGCAATTGCCGTTTCCGCATTCGCTGGGTATGGCCTTCCTGTTTCTGGATTCGTAATCAGTGCACAGTCACCTAGGATATAGACATCGTCATAACCCGGAACGCGTAAATCGCTTTTGACCTCTACTTTTCCATTAACAGTCGGGATACTTGATTTTTCAAGCAATGAATTACCACGGACACCAGCAGTCCAGACGATTGTCTTTGCT
This sequence comes from Oceanobacillus sp. HCA-5259, assembly GCF_037892815.1. Taxonomy (NCBI): domain Bacteria; kingdom Bacillati; phylum Bacillota; class Bacilli; order Caryophanales; family Bacillaceae; genus Oceanobacillus; species Oceanobacillus sp. HCA-5259. Next base: position 55,529 of record NZ_JBBKBV010000010.1, read on the forward strand.
GGGATTTCGACACGCTTTCCTTCCTTTTCATAGACAACACAATCTTGTTTCGATTCGACAATTTTAGCGTCCATTATAAATTCGACACCACGAGATTCAAGAGAGTTCATTGCATAATTCACAAATTCTTGCTTGCATCCTGGTAGAATAGTAGATTCACATTCTACTATAATGATGCGGACCTGCGTTCGTTCCACATCATACTCACTGCCGAGCTCTGGAATCCGGTCAGCGAGTTCACCGGCATATTCAATTCCGGTAAATCCTCCACCTGCAATAACAATATTAATCCGTGCAGCATTCTTCTCTTCTTCGTTCGCATACTTGGCAAAGTTATATTCCAAATGTTCTCTCAAGACTCTTGCATTATTTAAATTTCCAATCGGAAAAATATTTTCATTTAAATTCGGATTTGTGATAGCTTCAGCTTCAAATCCTAGCCCAACGACGAGGATATCATAAGAAAGCTCCTGGTTTAGAAGCTTCACCTTCTTATTTTTCTCATCAATCATTGTTACTTCATCGATTACAAAGTTTATCTTATCTTGATTGATGATGTCACGAATTGGAATCATTGTTCGCTCCGGCTTTAATGATCCTACCGCCGTTTCATGAAGCCAAGTCGTTTGATAATGGTAATCATGTTTATTCACGAGCGTAATATCCGCTTCATTCCGGCGTAATAATTTCTGTAATTTAGTAGCGGTCATAAGACCACTATATCCCGCTCCTAAAATTACGATATGTGGTTTATACATCTTTTTAAAACACTCCATCAGCCTTAGATTTACTTAAAATTTCTGTATAGAACTTGTTAACAGATTGGCTATTCTTTCGTATATACGAATTACATCATAAGATTATAACACAATTGTAATGAAAATAAAATATAAATGTTACACGTTTGTTACAATAGAATTATTCATCCGCGAAATAAACCATTTTTCCTTTTGTTCATGAGCTAGATAGTAACGATTCGGTTTCGTTTTATGGTAGGATTAGATTGTTGATAATTATAGTACAGAGAGAGGGAATTCTGTTGTCTGAAGAACTTTATGATATAACAATAATAGGTGCCGGACCAGCAGGTTTGTTTACTGCTTTTTATGGTGGAATGCGTCAAGCGAAAGTAAAGATTATTGAAAGTTTACCACAAATCGGTGGACAGCTTGCAGCCCTTTATCCGGAGAAATATATATATGATGTCGCTGGTTTCCCAAAGATTAAGGCAGTTGATCTCATCGATAATTTAGAAGAGCAAGCGAAGTTCTTTGATCCAGCAATCATTCTTGACCAGCAAATTGAAACAGTCGAACGATTGGCAGATGATAGCTTCAAGCTCGTCAGTAAGGGCGGTGACGTTCACTATACGAAAACAATTATTATTACAGCTGGAAACGGTGCATTTACTCCGAGACGTTTAAATATTGATAATAGTGAGGACTTCGAAGGAATTAACTTGCATTATCATGTTACCGATATGAACCATTTCAAGGATAAAAATGTCGTCATCCTTGGTGGTGGAGACTCCGCTCTCGATTGGAGCCTGATGCTCGAGAAATCCGCAAAAAGCGTAACGCTCGTCCACCGCAGAGATCAATTCCGCGCCCACGAAGCGAGTGTAGAACAGCTAAAAAATTCAGCGGTTGAAGTCATTACTCCATATGCAGCACAAGAAATAACAGCGACTGACCGGATCAATTCACTAACACTCCAGGAAGTGCGTGGAGAAAGTAAAATCACCCTTGATGTGGATGAGCTCATTTGTAATTACGGGTTCATTTCTTCCCTCGGTCCAATTAAAGACTGGGGACTGGAAATCGAGAAGAATAGCATTGTCGTCAACACAAAAATGGAAACAAATATTCCAGGCATTTATGCTGCTGGAGATGTGACAACCTACGATGGTAAAGTTAAATTGATTGTGACCGGCTTTGGTGAGGGACCTACGGCAGTCAACAACGCCATGCGCTATATGGATCCAAAGGCACGCGTTCAACCAAGACACTCCACCGACATGGCTATTTTCTAAATAAAAATCGGAGCCTATTCCTATATGAAGTAGGCTCCTTTTTCTATTCTAGTACTGCAACTTGTTTCAGTGCTTCTAGGTCCATTATTTTTATTTTACGATGACCATCTTGCACAATCCAATTGTTTGTCTGAAATGTAGACAGCCGCCTGCTTACTGTTTCTTGCGTTGTTCCTAAATAGGACGCAAGATCTTTTTTACTCATTGGGAGCACAATGTCCAGCTGCTTATCTTTTTCCACGAGTTCTACTAAATACGTAGCAATCCGCATTTCCACATCTTTCGAACTCAATTCTCCAACAAGCTTCTCTGTTTGGTCCAAACGCTTACTAAATTGCTCTAAGATTTTCAGTGCAATCGATGGGTGTTCCTTCATTAATAACTGCATCTCGTCCCGATGGATTGCACAGATCTCCGACTTTTCGATCGCTTCTGCATAGCTGTCCATTTCTTTCTTTGTGAAAATCGCCATTTCCCCCATGAACTCACCAGGTTCCAAGATCCGTAATAATTGCTCTTTACCAGATTCAAAAACTTGGTAAATCTTCACTCTTCCCTGGTGGACGATGTATAAGTAATCCAATGGGTCGCCATCATGGATAATAATTTCCCCTTTACGATAGTTCTTATGGGTACTTCTTTCAGCAATTTTAACCATTTCTTCATGCGTTAAATGGTTGAAGAATGGAACTTTCGCTACACAAAGTCTACTCGTGTCCTTTAACACTTTTCAACTGGTCCATCATACTCTTTCGGACGGAAAGATGAGCCGCAACCACAGGACAGTACAGCATTGGGATTATCGATACTGAATCCCCCACCCATCAAGTTTTCTTTAAAGTCAATCTTCGTCCCTTCAATAATAGGGATGTCCTGGCTGAATAGGACGACAGGAATACCATTTATTTCTTCCACGACATCTAACTCTTCGTTGATTTCTTCATCAAATCCTAAGGAGTATGAAAGGCCGCTACAGCCTCCACCTTGCACACCAAAACGAAGGCGTACCCCTTCCTCTTCATCCTGCATCATCTCTTTGATTTGAACGCTCGCCTTATCCGTTATAATAATTGACATATGCATTACCTCCTTCGGTCTCATTTTCCTTTAATTATACAAATGATAAATAATTTAAGCAATCGTTCTGTTTATATCTCCTCAACCGGCACGAGTCCCTTTGCTTCCAATGATTGATAAATTGTTTTCAAGCGGGGAATCCCCTCCGCGACCAAGTCCTCATCGACAAATACAATTGGCCAAAATAAATCTTCCTCAACGATTCGACGAACAAAGTCCTGGTGCTTCTCTTCTGTTTGTGTCTCATCTATATCGACATACTCATAAGAAATGGCATCTGTTCCATATTTCCGTCCGATTGCAGCTTGCAGCCATTCATACGTATCTTTTGAACCTGGTGCTCCTACACAACTGGCACAGAGCAGTTCCGCCCCGTAGATGGTAACTTTAACTTTTTCACTCATTGGCACGCCTCCTACCTCTCCTTGATTTATAAAAAGGGAGTTTCTTTCATTTTACAAAATAGAGAAGCAAAGGTACAATATAATTAACCGATAGAAGTTTTAAGTATTACCAATAGATTCATTAGCAAATCCATTTTTTTACTAGTATGACGAAAGGGGGATGTGATTCATGCATGAGCAAGTACAAGAAGTTTTAAACAAATTACGTCCATTTTTGCTCCGTGATGGTGGAGATGTTGAATTAATAGATGTGGATGAGGACGGTATTGTCCTACTCCGTTTGATGGGTGCTTGTGGTAACTGCCCTAGTTCCACGATTACATTAAAAGCCGGAATTGAGCGTGCTTTAATGGCAGAAGTTCCGGGCGTTAAGGAAATTGAACAAGTATTCTAATGAGGCAGCGAACTACAGCTGCCTTTTTTCTTTTTATGCCAAATCATAATTACCCTCATGAAAGCCAATCCACCTCAACAAGCTCAAATGCTTCCTTATCGATTTCCATTTTCTCGTAAAAATTACGTAAGCGCTCCTCATATACTTCCTGCAATTTAATCATTTTATAAAGTGCAGCCTCTCCTGTTTTACTGTTTTCCCCATTGATCAATGGTTCCACCGCATCAAAAAAATGAATGGGAAAAAGTAAGCGTGCATAAATTAGTCGCCAGCTAAATACGGATAGCGGCCTTATTGCCTGGTAATCTCTAAAGAATTCATGCAATACATTGTCCGACTGTCCACTTAAAAGACAATTGCGGATATACTCAGCTATATCCCTGGCAGGATGATCGAAGCCTAGCTCATCGGGCCAGATTACTTCACGCTCCACTTGATTATTGAACCGGAGAAAGGCTATTGTCCCTTGATCGGCTTCCGTATAACGTGCTTCATTTTCTTCTGTTTCCCGCAGGTATTGAATAGCATTTTCACTCATACCTATAATATAGGGTAGAACATCAAAAATAATTGGAGTTACCGTTTCCTCTGTTGTGAGCTGAGCTATCCGTTCTTCAAATAAGTTCAGCTTATCCGTCCATAGGCGCTTCCATTCCCCATAACTTGAAATGGACTGGGGCTCATAATAATACGCGGAACCCGTTTCATGAAATAACGCTAAATTTCTGCCTAAGCTTTCTTTTACCGTATTCCGATCACTCACTTGATAAATTAAGTACGTAGACGTTTGATATTCTGTAAACCATTCTTCTTTCATATTTTTAACAGGTAGCGCAATATGTCGGAAACCATTTTCCATTAAGTAGTAAGCAAGTACCGCTTGTTCCATCTGAATCATTTCAAGATTCCGGGATTCCATGTTAAAATAAACGAAACCGTCCGCAAGATAGCCAGTTCTTCCATCAATCACCAATTTTTCTTCCGGATGTATTTGATAATAATTAGTTAACAACTCACGCAAAGACAAGTTAAGATCCTCCTCATGATGATATGGGTATACTTAAACTATATGAATAAGAAGAACTTAACTTAACCACTATTTGAAAAAGGTGATAAAATGAATAAACATGTAAAGTTAAGCGATTTAGAAAAGAAAGCCAGAGAGCTTCTTGAGAAACGTGGGGTAAAAATCGAGGATATTGCGGAACTCGTTTATTATTTGCAGTCAAGCTATCATAACAAGTTAACGATGGATGAATGCCGCTTCAATGTCAACCGTGTCCTCTCCAAACGAGAAGTGCAAAATGCTGTCATTACTGGTATTCAATTAGACGTTCTGGCGGAGAAAAAACTTTTGGACGAGCCTTTACTTGAAACGATCGTTACAGACGAAAGCTTATACGGCATTGATGAAATTATTGCCCTTTCGATTGTAAACGTTTATGGATCAATCGGGCTTACAAACTACGGCTATATCGACAAACAGAAACCAGGTATTTTAAAAAAGCTGAATGACCATTCAACTGGCAGCGTCAACACATTCCTTGATGACATTGTCGGTGCAATCGCGGCAGCGGCATCTAGCAGACTCGCCCACTCCACCGTCGACCCCGAAAATTTAATTGACTAGAAAAATCAAAGGCGCAAGCGCCGTTACAAGCTAAGTACGTGCGGAGCGGATGTGGCTATCACTAGAACCACCGTATTTTTAGTTTCTTTGCAATAAAAAAGATGATTGCGCGATCAATCATCTTTTTTTGGTGCTTTTATAACCCACTTACATACATGGGCACCAGTTGTGATATATCCTTCTGGCCTTACTTCACTTTCATCGAATACATGATTATACATTATTTTTTCATTGGAACAGACGTGACGATACTCTTTAGCAATGTTAACAATTGGGCAATTATAGTTCGTCAATATATAATCCCCATCTGATGTTTTCTCAATTTCTAGCATATAGCCAGCATCGTTCTGCATCTCAACAAGGGCATGAGCCTTTTCATCAAAGCTCTTTCCATCTAGCTTCTCAAGCAATTGCCCCTGTTCTCTTTCCATCCGTTTATATAACAATGCCTTCACCGATTCAGGACCTTGAAGTTCTTCCAAATCCTGTAATAATTCAACCGGTAATTGTTCGTATTGGTTCGGAAACTGACCATGTCCTTTATTGGTCAACTCATACGTATAGTAAGGACGGCCAATCTCTTGTTTATGCTTGCTCTTCTTAACAAGCTCCTGGTTTTCAAGTTCATGAAGATGTTTACGCACCGCTGGTTCCGATATTGTGAAAAACTTCATCAATTCATCCATCGTGATTGCCTTATTCTTCTTTAAGATCACGATGAGTCTGTCCTTCGTCGTTTGTTTCATCTCCATCACCTTTGCTTACTCTTTTAAAAAAGCGTTTGCGACACCAAGTTCATTTTTCAAATAAGCTTGAATATGTGAGCTAAAACCGTTAAGCACCGGAAGACACTCAGCAATCGTTTCATCCAGCTGCACTTCTTCCACATTCACATAGTCCGTGACGAGATTCTTTCTCAGCGAGATAAAATTTTTATAAGCTACTTCGTGTTCGGCAGGAATTACTTTTTCATCGACAAGGATATCGATAATATCTTCGTAACTTCCCGGATCTCGCATAATAAATCCGTCAATCATCATATTCCCAACATCAAGTGTAGATTCAATTAAGATATGAACAATTCGCTCTTTGCCAAGTTTTTCGATTGGTGAATCAAATGATTCATTTTCTAATAAATTAAGTAAATGATCCATATATGTTAAGTTTTCTTCTATCTTTTTCCGGTCGACAAAATACATGCTATGCCCCTCCATTATCTATCTTCCCCTTTAATCATACCATATAAATTGGGATTTTGGAGGGAAAATGCTATAGTTAATGTAATACACTCAACTTTCACACCTTAACAACCAAATACTTTCATTCAGCGAAAGTATTTTGCGCATTCATTTTATTGGCGTTCTAATTACCGTTCAGTTGCCCGGCGGACGGATGCGCATCCTAAGGCACAGCCGAAGCCTCGATGCGCAGGAAGTTAATGTCAGACGTTGCCACATACGAGAGCGAATTTAGTCTGCCTCGGAAGAAAATCGCTTCCTGCTCAGGTCTGGACTCGTGCTTTTCCCGTAGGAGTCACCGTCCGCCGAGCAACTGAACTCGTGCGGAAGATTATTCTTAATGGAAATTATTCCATCTTAGCGAATATTGCTCTATTGAAACGAAATTAGTATTCCAAATTCGGTCTTCCCTGGGAGCAGTCCAGACACCTCGAGACTCCTGCGGGAGGCCGGCTAAGTACGGTCACGTCCTGTGACCAATGCCGGCATTAGAACCTCCTGTTCGTCGATAGGCCTAGGTGAGACCCCGCAGCGGGCTTGCCCGCGAGGAGGCTCACCAGCCGCCCGCGGAAAGCGAGAGGTGTCTGGACTGCGGACCCCGGAAAGAGAGTTGAGGACTTACGCTGAATGAAAGTAATGGCGCTGGTTTTCTGATGTTTGATAAAAGGTATTGGTTGCTGAAAGTGGAGGAATACATACTTAACAGAGGGGGAAATGAAAATATCTACTGCGATATTGGATTTAGATGCGACCGCACTTGCCGAAATGTTAAGAAATGGAACTTGGACAAGTGAAGAGGTCGTAACAACTTACATCAATCATATCAAAAAAGTAAACCCTCCCATTAACGCACTAGTAGAAGATCGCTTCGAGAAAGCAATTGCTGAGGCAAAACAATTTGATGAAACAAAGAGCATGGGGGGAAGAATAACCGGAAAGCTTGCTGGAGTACCAATCAGTGTGAAGGAAGCATTCCATGTTACCAACATGAAAACAACGGGATGCCTTGAACATCGTCAAGATTTAATTTCTCGGGATGATGCGAAAGCGATTACGAAACTGCGCAAGGAAGGTGCCATTATTTTAGGCAAAACAAATACCCCAGCCCTTTCCTATTGCCAGGAAACCGATAATAAGCTTTATGGACGGACGAATAACCCATGGGATATTAACCGGACTGCTGGAGGTTCGAGTGGCGGTGAAGGTGCTTTACTTGCAGCAGGTGGAGCTGCAGTGGGAATCGCCTCTGACATCGGTGGGTCGATCCGTTTTCCATCCCATTTCAATGGTGTCGTCGGTTTTAAACCGGGAATGCACCAAGTCACTGTCGAAGGTCATTATCCAGAACCAACCCATCCATTGCAGCAAAGAATGCTCGGGATCGGTCCAATGGGGAAATCTGTGAGGGATATGGAACTGATGAACAGGATTCTAACTGGCACGAATCCGAAACCAGTCTTTCTAAATGAGTACAAAGTTGAGATATTAGTCGAACAGACGACCTACCCGTTAGCGAAAAGCACCAAAAATATAATGCGGGGAATAGAGGATTTCCTCATTCAATTAATTCAGACGAAACGTGGCGCGCCACCACTATTTGATGAAAGTGCGCAACTTTGGCAGGAGATTATGTCCATCGATGGAAGTGCTGCTGTCGAGAAGGAGGCTTTCAGTAATGACCGTTCACCTCTCATCCGTTCCTATTTAAAAGAACGATTGACGAACAGAACAAAGATGCACCCTTATCTATCCTGGGCAATACTTGGTTCGAAAATGTTCAAACCATCGAAAAAACGAGTTCGGGAAATAAACGATATTATTCTCCGTGGTGATGAATGGTTAAATGATTATTTAAACAATCGACTACTTATTTTTCCTGTTTATCATACTGCTGCTCCAATACATGGGCAAGTATTTAAAGAGATTTTCTCCATTCGTAAAACGTTTTTGGACTATATGCCATATATCGCTTATGCAAATGTATGGGGTCTCCCATCCCTTACATTGCCCGTCGGTAAAGACGAAAACGATATGCCTGTAAGTATTCAAATCATCAGTTCTATTGGAAACGAAGCAGCCATTTTTAGACTCGGTTCCATTATTGAAAAGAAATATCACGGGTATAGACGGTGCAAAAGATTGGATTAAAACGTCAGTGACTCCTTTCTTAGTATGAGAAAGGAGTTTTTCACGTGCCATTTATTGTTATTTTGTAACTTTTTTCAGGACAAAATAAGCACATCCAAAATTACAATGCTCCAATAAATAATCCTCTATAGCGCTGAACTTGGAATCAATTGGCGCTTTTGCATTCCGATCATGGTAAAATCCCTTCATCCGTAACTGTTCATAGCCCCAGTCACCGACAATATAGTCATATTTCCCTAATATATCCGCATACCGATCCCGGATTGCATCTTCCTGAAAACCCTCTTTTATATTTTTCACTAACTCATAATGCTTGCCACCTAGTTCAATCACTTGTTACACCCCCTGTTTTACCTTCCATTAGTTTACCATATGCACATCAGAAGTGAAATATTTGCATGTATGTTTTCCCATCTTTAAACCAAACTAAATCACAAATAGAATTAAGGAGAGAAACCATGAAGAAATTCATTCTAATCCATGCATTGCTTGGAATCGTACTCTATCTCGGTGGTTGCGGCCAAACGGAAAACACTAATGAACAATTGGAAATACTGAATCCCAATAATCGTGGGGAGGCGGTGAATGAAGAGCGTCGGGCCAAGTTGGGCTATGTCAGATATACGAAAGAGGATCTCGCTGTACAAGATGATAACAACGAAATCAACTTTGATCGGGAACAATTAGCGGATATGATTACGAGAACAATCCTCCAAAGCGGCAATTTCAATGAAGCAGCTTCCCTCGTTACAGATAAGGAGGTTATCATAGCCTTTGAGAAACGTGATAATCTCGATGCAAATCTAGCCGCAGAGATTGCAGGTAAGACTGCTCGTTCACTCCTTCCAAGCTTCTATAAAATATATACAACCGATGAACCTAATCATATGGATGTTATCCATAGCCTGCATAGAGAGCAGATGAATAATAAAGACGATCTCCAAGTAATCGAACGAGTTATTGAGGAAATCAAAGCAGATCACGCTGAACAAGATTGGAGGTAATAAGCTTGTTCTCCAGACGGCTCACGATATATAGCTTTATCTTCTTCCTATTTTGCTTAAGTGGGTCAGTAATTCAGGCGGAGGAAGCTTCAATTCATACAGAACGAATGGCCCTATACCGGAAGACGGAAGCAATCTCGCACATACCTTGGTATTATTTCGCTGCCATTGACAATTACGAACGGAATAAGGAAACGGCTACTGAAGATGAGCCACTTATTTCCATTACATTTGATGAAGAAAGCTGGTATGGGATAGGAAACTATCCGAAAAATTCGAATCCAGATATTATCAAGTTATTTAATGGTATCGGATTGGATGGAAACGGCGATGGCTTGGCAAGTCCTGAACAAGAAGAAGATGTTCTCTATACACTTGCTATGTTGTTGCTTCAAGAAGGTCCTACAAGGGATGATATTAAAATTGGATTATGGAAGCTTTATGAACGAGACTTAACGGTTAAATCAATTATGAACACCGCCAAAGTTTTCCAAACATTTAATGAAATCAATTTGACAGACCGGGATTTTCCCGTGGATATAAATTATAATTACAGTTATCGGAATACGTGGGGAGATAGGCGCGGATACGGCGGGCTTCGGATTCATGAAGGTACAGACATTTTCGCAGACTATGGAACGCCGATCAAGTCCACAACATATGGAGTTGTAGAAATTATGGGTTGGAACCGATTTGGCGGCTGGCGGATAGGGATACGCGACATTTATAATATTTATCATTATTACGCTCATTTGAGTGGCTTTAACGATGCCATTGAAATCGGAACAGTCGTACAGCCGGGTGATGTTCTTGGCAGTGTCGGGTCAAGTGGATATGGCCCACCAGGTACGTCCGGTAAATTCCCGCCCCATTTGCATTACGGCATGTACAAAGACGACGGCTATAAAGAATGGTCCTTTGACCCTTATCCTTATTTAAGAAGATGGGAACAGATGGCGAAAAACTAAAGAGGTTGGAAGAGCGCTTGCTCTCCAACCTCTTTAGTTTTAATTCATTTTTCCTTTATCACGGAATGCGTGCCATATACTTGCCGCTAATCCTCCCCATAGAATAATAATTCCAATAATCATCACTATGATTGCTGAAGCACTCATTATCTTGCCTCCTCGTCGTCATAATAGTTCTCATCTTTGTTAATTTCAACGTTTGCCTTCCATTTCGTCAAGGAGAGTAGTATCCCAATTATCAGTGCTGCTGCAGCAACAACCCAGCCTCCAAAGAATATAAACGTATCCGTATACCCTTCATAGTTCCCGGTAGGATTATCAAATAATTTCAGCAGATTTTGCTTGAATAAACCAAACATCATATACCCCATCACAATTGGTGTAATAACTGCTAAACTAATCGTCCACCACGAACCGAGCTGAATGTCTGAAATGGGGTTTGCATGGTCTTTTAACGTTTTCAATTTCCGTAAAATCCATGCAATCAGAACAACTTCCACTAATCCAAGTAAAGCGACACCGAATTGGTTAATGAAGTAATCAACAACATCAAGGAAGAATAAACCGCCTTGAGAAGCATAGAGCAAGGAAACAATCGCTGCAACCCCTCCACCGAAGAGGACAGCTTTCTTACGGGATACATTGAATTTATCCACCATTCCTGCAACATAGGTTTCTGTAATGGATAAAAGTGAGGTTAAACCAGCCAATGTCAAAGATATAAAAAACAGGAGTCCAAATAGTTCATTCATGGCAGGAAACTCATTAATAATTGCTGGAAAAGCAACAAACGCAAGTCCAACTCCACCATCAACAACTTCATCAATGGACACCCCAGCCTGTGTTGCCATAAATCCAAGAATACCGAATACACCAATCCCGGCTAATAATTCAAATCCAGAGTTCCCAAATCCTACAATAAATGCATTGTTTGTAATGTCTGATTTTCTCGACAGATAGCTAGAATAAGTGATCATTATGGCAAATGCGATGGATAAACTGAAGAAAATTTGCCCGTATGCAGCAATCCAGACATCAGGGGATAAAATTTGACTAAAATCAGGTCTAAAAAAAGCATCCAATCCACTTAACGCTCCAGGCAATGTCACCGCACGTACTACAATGATGAGAAACACAACGACAAGTGCTGGAATAAAAATTCGATTGGCTAGTTCAATACCTTTACTAACACCGCGGTACAACACGAACAAGACAAGCGCCCAAACAATAAGCAGCGGGAATAGTACACCTGGAACCATACTTCCTATCTGACCTGGACTTTCAGCAAGCTTTAAATACTCACCGAATAAAAACCCTCCCGTATCATCCCCCCAAGCAAGAGATAATGAGAAATAGGAGTAAGAAATTGCCCATGCAATAATGACAGAGTAGTAAGTCGAAATGATAAATGCAACAAGCACGCCCCACCAACCGATAAATTCAGTTTTCTTATTCATTCTCCTGAACGTTAACGGTGCAGAACCCCGATAGCGGTGCCCCATTGTGAACTCCATAATGAGAATGGGAATCCCAGCTGTTAACAGCGCAAATAAATACGGGATGAAAAATGCACCACCACCGTTTTCATACGCTACTGCTGGAAACCGCCAAATATTCCCCAAACCAATCGCTGATCCAACTGCCGCTAAAATAAAACCAGCCCTTGTTCCCCACTCTGAACGCGCCTTCATTTTTGTACCCTCCTTTTTCACTACGATTATGAGTGCTAGTACATCATTTTTATAATATTCTTACATTTACATCCGTATTCCACCTCCATTCTTATAAAACATGATGTATTCTTATAGATATTGCGATACCTTCCTATTTAGACGTATTTTCAATTAAAAAAGCATATCCCTTTTCATATAGAAAAAGGATATGCTTTTTAACGGTCTGTAATACCCCACTGAATGAGTTTCACTTTATTAGGCTTCTCTCATTGTATTATTGCGGTGGATGATAAATCCGATAATTACAATCAATCCTAATGTAATGATTAGTGGCAGAACTATCATATCCAACACACCCATCAACAAGAATCCTAACGCCGACACACCAGCAGCAAGCAGTGCATATGGCAGCTGCGTTAAAACGTGATCAATATGATTTGCACCCGCTCCTGTTGCAGAAAGAATGGTCGTGTCAGATATCGGTGAACAATGGTCCCCAAACACGGACCCAGCTAGTACAGCTCCAAGTGTTGGAAGTAATAGTACAGGATCAATCACCATCACAACTTCAGCACCAATAGCAAGCATAATGGTAAATGTTCCCCAAGAAGTACCGGTTGCGAGTGCCATTAAACCGGAAATAATAAAGAACAACACAGGTAAGTACATCGAACTAACATTTGCTCCATGAAGCAACTCTGCTAAATATGTTCCCGTTTCAAGGGATGAAATAATCGATCCGATCATCCATGCGAGTATTAGTATATAAATCGCAGGCAACATCGATTTCATTCCTTGGACAAAAATATTCCCGATGTTTGCTTTTGGCGGATCATGCATCACATGTAGAATAAGTCCAAGCAAGACCGCAATTGCTCCCCCAATCAAGAGAGACAGATTCACGTCAGTATTAGCAAACATAGAAAGGATGGTTACCTTACCTTCTGTTGCGATTGCACCTGTAATTAGCATCATTGATACAGTCGCTACGACAAGCACAACAATGGGTAAAATCAAATGATAGACTTTTCCTTTTGGATGGGCCTCAACCGTATCACCTAAGTCACCAGGGACCTTACTATTAGTTGGATCGATCAATTCACCTGTTTTCATTGCGCGCTTCTCATGTACCCGCATCTTTCCGATATCCATTTTCAAATAAGAAACAAGGAACACAAGTAAGATTGCTGACAAGGCGTATAAATTCATTGGAATCATTTTAATGAAAGCTTCCATTGGCTGAATACCCGTGATACCATTTGCTACAAAAATGGAGCTTAACAATCCAATAATAAATGCACCCCAACTGGAGATTGGCGAAAGCACAGTCATTGGAGCAGCAGTAGAGTCAATCAAATAGGCCAATTTCGCACGGGATATGTTGTGCCGATCTGTTACCGGCCTGGCAATTTGTCCAACTGCTAAACTGGCAAAGTAATCATCGATAAAAATAATAACACCGAGAACTCCTGTCATTAACTTTGCACCTGTACGAGTCTTTACATGTTTTAACATCCATTCTCCAAACGCCCGACTACCACCGGATCCTTGAAGAAAGGCCGTCATAATTCCCAATAAGAGCAGGAATGCAAGTAAGAATAGATTATCAACGTTAAGGGAACCATCTACCACAAATATTTCATAGAATACGAGCCATACTTCCTGCAAGGAATCTAGTATGTTGAATTCATGTATGAAAAAAGCACCCAAAACAATTCCTGCCCCTAAAGAAAGCAGAATCCGTTTCGTGACAATGACGAGCACGAGCATTACAAGTGCAGGAATAAGGGAATAAAAAGTACCTACCATTTCGTCTTTCCTCCATTTTAAAAATTTCATAGCATAGAGTACAAGTTGAACGAATGGAAGGTACATATTCACATAAAAAAACAATGATAGAAAATAACCCATCATTGTTTCTTTAACAATATACGTTATCCTCCATTTCGATCAGTAGTTCTCCATGCAATGTATTAGCATGACAGTATGCCCCTTATTCAAAGACATACCAGCAAATAATAAGTTGACGCTTATTACGCTTCGGCAAACAATCCTTTCACTAACATTCAACGTTGTCATTCTCCTGTTGGCTACTCATATTACTCGCACCTCTACCTCACCGATCAAAAAGGCGACTATTCAATTCTGAACCTACTATACTAGATTATTCCGCATTCTGCAAGTCCCGGCCGATTTCATTCCTTGGGACGGCAATCGATGGACCGGAATTGCCTCCATAAAAATCAGGTACATCTCCAAGTATTGCACCCCCATCAATATAGATTTCTGCAGTTACTGTCGTCACTTCCGAAGTGAATGGAATAATGACTTGTACATCTGCTTCCACATCCAAATAAAAGGAAATCCATACCCCGTTAATACCGAACTCTGTCTGTTCCCTTGTAATATTGGTTCGCACTGTGCCAATCACTTCCAAATTAATCGGTACTTTCGGTCCGAGATTGGCTAAAACGGTGTTCCCTGTAACTTGCCCTAAAGGGATTTCTACTAGGGTAGGATCATCATTAATACGATCCGTTGCCCCTTCCTCATACGGGAAAGGCTCTTCATCATCATGGAAGATCGGATCTCCCCGATTTAAACGGTGAAAGTATTCCTCTACCCGATTGGTTGCATTCCGAGTTATTTCACTCATAGCTGCTGGATCCACGGAATAAGCGGCAACATTTCCATTATTATCATATGTAATATTCGCTATATCTGAAAAATTATAGTCCTCCGTGAAACTAACTGCACGATTAATCGCCCGGGTAGCGAATTCATTCGTCTTTTCCGTTGCAATCTCCATTAACGTTGGCTTAATTCCCTTATCGATAACCATAATGCTCACAAGAATCGATATCGTAAAGATAATGACTGTAAGTATCAATATGATTTGCGCTGGAGGTGAGCCAAATTTTCTAGGGATACGTCTCTTCCGCATGTAAAAACCCCCTCACATCATGCTTATGCAACGATGCAAGGGGTTAGACGTGCTAAACTTATGAAATAAGAAGAAGAGCCTCCCTTCCCGTCATTCCTTCTCTCCAGCCGTATTCTTTCGATGCATCCGTAATTTTCTCGAGTGGAGCAGCGAGTAATTGGTCAATCGTCCGCACGCCTATCGCTCTCCCTGCAATTACCTCCCTTTCCCGCAACTTCGGAATCTCATTGAAAATATCCACATCCAGTGCAGCACACATAATATAGCCGACTTCGTTTGAAACCGTGAGTAATGTCGTCTTTGGCAGTTCGACACTTACTGCTGTGAACTGCATCCCTTCAATTTCAATTGGATTAACAGTAATCATCTCCGGATGCCTCCTTTAGTTACATAATAAAGTATGCAAAAGCAGGCTCCTCTGTCACAATCGGCATCTTAAGGCTGCGGTGTTTTATTTCTTAACGTATCGAGTAATAAATCCCTTAAAAATTCAGGTAGGAAATATTGTTTCATTTCTGATTTGGCAATTTCAGGGAGAAGGCGACCGAAAGTAAATGTATCGGCAGTAGCAATGCGATATGTTTTCTGCTTTTCCACAGCTGAACCATCACAGAACGTTACCCCAGTCACTGCTTCCGTTCCGTTCGCCCGTAGTGTCGTAGATATGGATAACCCAGCAAAAAGCATTCTGCCAATGACTTTCCCGCGGAAACCGAATCCTTTCAATTGAATCTCCATGAAATCTTTCTTCAAGGAAGCACGGATCACTTCAATCAATTCATCTCCCCTCAAATGCACGACAACTGGGTTGATCGGATGCGGACAAATCCGGTGGATATCACCGTAAGTGACCATTCCTTTTGGCAAGCCGTCAAGCAGAAGTCCAGCATTCAACAAAGATGCATCAGCATCCGTCCATTTCCGTACTGTTTCCGTCAAATCTTGCATCATCGGCACATCGCTAAACCAGTCCGCTTGAAACCCTTCTTCTAGATAAACAACTTCTGTTCCCAATATTCCAGAAGCTTCTTTTTCCAATTCAGTAAGCAGCCCTCTCGTATCTTCATCTTCGGGATAGCTTGATACATCTGTTGTATAAGCCTCTTTATGGATGAGCTCCTTTTTATCATGATCATATGTTAAGATAACTTCGCCAACATACATACAATGCTTGCCAGCAGCAGTGAGAAGACTGTTGTTCACATATTCACCGGTCCGCAACAGATGGTGAGTATGCCCTCCAATAATAACGTCGATATCCGGGAATTTCCGCGCAATCGCTTCATCTTCACTAATTCCTAAATGGGATAGAAGAATGATAATATCCGCTTCTTTCTTTAAAGAGGCCAGCTGTTTTTCCAACTCTTCAAAGGGGGAAGTTAGGTACCAGCCGAGTAGCCCGTAAAAAGCATTGAACGGAGCAGTAAGCCCGATCATTCCGATCCGTACTCCCGATTCCGTCTGGATAATTCGAGTATCGTGCAGCCATGCAGGTGGATTATGTTCTTTATGCTTCAAGTTCGCACAGACAACTTCAAATTCCGCCCCGTCGTATAAATGATATAAATCATCATGGGATAGTGTAATCCCTTCGTTGTTCCCAAGTGTGATGACATCATAACCGACCTCGTTTAAAAGCTTCACATTCGCCTTTCCCATCGAAGCCTCCGATATTGGATGAACACGGTCCATATGGTCACCAACATCAACTAAATAATGGGCATCCTCCCGAGCGATACGATTCTTTTTCATATCCTTTAAATAGCCAGCTGTCCGCGGCCACTGGCTGAAATCACTATGCAAATCATTTGTATAATAAAAATAAAGTTTTTCCTTCATAAATATTGCTCCTTAGCCTAAACCGTCCATAATCAAATGGATTCCTATAAGAAACTATATCAGCGATTCCTCCTGATGCAAACTATTTTGCATATTCATTATGTATTCTTTATTTCTCTTGCATTTTCTGAATAGCTGTACTATTATATATTCAATCATTAAAAACTTCATAATTTTTTCTTATCAAGAGAGACGGAGGGATTTGGCCCAATGAAGTCTCAGCAACCAGCTTAAACACGTGAGCCCGGTGCTAATTCCAATTGACGACCTGCCGTCTTGAAGATAAGAAGAGCGTACTTGTGTAGATACCGAGACCTTCTTCTTATAGAAGGTCTCTTTTTTATTACGAAGAATAGGGTGATAAGATGACAAAACAAAAGATTGAAAGTCGTTTAGTCCAATTAGGAAATCGATCGGATAAAAAAACGGGAGCAGTAAGTACACCGATTTACTTAACTACTGCCTATGAACATCAGGGTCTCGGTGAATCAACCGGATACGATTATAGCAGAACGAAAAATCCGACGCGAGAGATCCTGGAAAAGGGCATTGCCGATTTGGAAAATGGCTATGCAGGATTTGCCTGCAGTTCCGGAATGGCTGCCATTCAACTTGTATTATCCTTGTTTAAATCTGGGGATTCCTTATTGTTTTCAGCGGATGTGTACGGTGGAACCTATCGTTTATTAAAGCAATATGAGGAAAAATACAATATAAAGGCATGCTATTCCGATTTCGCATCGGTCGCTGCTGTAGAGGCATTGATTACGGAAAGTACAAAAGCTATCTTCATTGAGACTCCAACGAACCCGCTCATGGAGACAATTGATATCCCAACATATGCCGAACTCGCTAAAGAACATGATTTATTACTCATTGTCGATAACACTTTTTTAACACCTTATTTACAGCAGCCACTAGAGCTCGGTGCCGATATCGTCATTCATAGTGCAACGAAATATATTGGCGGCCATAATGATGTATTGGCGGGATTAGTCGTCGCAAAAGATGAAGATATTTCAGAACTCCTTGCAACGAATCATAATTCTTCCGGGGCAGTGCTTTCCCCTGCCGATTCTTTTTTAATTGTTCGAGGGATGAAGACACTTGGACTGCGCATGAAGCGTCATGAGGAGAATGCGAAGAAAATAGTGGAATATTTAAATGTGCGCGATGCAGTCGAGAATGTTCTATATCCAGGAGTTGGCGGGATGCTTTCGTTCCGTTTACAGGATGAAGCTTTAATTAATCCATTTTTACAAAATCTGCAGCTGATCACCTTTGCAGAAAGCCTAGGTGGTGTCGAAAGCTTTATTACATATCCGACCACACAGACCCATGCCGATATTCCGCTGGATGAGCGGGAAAGTCGCGGGGTCGATGACCGTCTCTTACGCTTTTCTGTTGGAATTGAGCATATTGATGATCTCATTTTAGATCTTGATACGGTTTTTGAAAAAATCCAGACAGCTACTGTTTTTGGATTAAATAAATGAAAGTGGGATATAACACTAGAGATAAACCCTACAAATCATAATAACGCTCTCGAAATTTACTAAGTGCGTTTGGAGACTGCATCGGTCGCTGTGTCTCATTAAGAATTCTCCCTCTGCAGCAGTCTCTGCATAGTCGAAGCTGGTAAGATGGTTTGTTTGAAGTGGTCCTATCTTTGTCTGCAGAAAATACCTATCTTTTAAGAGAATCCCCTTAAAAGATAGGTATTTAAATTAATAAAAATTGCTTTTAATGCAGTTTTAATATTATTTTGCAGCGGGTTGTAAGGTCATCGGAAGAATACAGATCTCTTTCCTATATAAAGGTATAAACCCCTTCTTTCATCTTTTGCATACATACTTCCCTTTTTAAGCTTGTAATTTTTCATACAGTCCTTTTTTGGACTGGCCGGGCATATATTTAAAAATAAACATATTTTTGCAGGGGGAGTACGATGTTTAGTCTATTGGAAAAGGCTGTTCTGTCTATAGCCTTATTACGGATTTTTTCCGGTTCGATCGAAATATTTGCGGCATTTTTAATGATTAAATTTAATGAGATAGAAAAAACTTTAATCATTAACAGTTCACTCGCTTTTGTCGGTCCCCTTATCCTCCTGCTCACTACTGCAATTGGGATTATCGGGATGTCCACAAAAATATCCTTTAGTAAATTCCTGTGGATTTTTCTTGGCGTTGCTCTAATTATTTACGGAATTAAGAAGGGATAGTGATTTTTCATGAAACGGTTGTGTATATTCTTTTTCTGTTCTTTTATTCATAATTCTTGTAAGGATTTCTTCTACATACATACCAAAGGTCGGGTTTGTTCGTTTTCTTGGCCGTGCCAACGCAATGTTTTGGTTTAACGCTATCCTCCCATCTTCTATTAATATCACCCTGTCCGCTATTGCAACTGCTTCTTCTACATCATGTGTAACAAGAATTGCTGTAAATTTCTTTTCTGTCCATAATGTTTCAATCAGTTCTTGCATTTCTAACCTTGTTAGCGCATCAAGTGCGCCTAGAGGTTCATCTAGTAGAAGTA
Source organism: Oceanobacillus sp. HCA-5259 (assembly GCF_037892815.1). Classification (NCBI taxonomy): domain Bacteria; kingdom Bacillati; phylum Bacillota; class Bacilli; order Caryophanales; family Bacillaceae; genus Oceanobacillus; species Oceanobacillus sp. HCA-5259. Next base: position 75,421 of record NZ_JBBKBV010000010.1, read on the forward strand.
AATTTGGCTCATGAACCAATGCTCTTGCTAAAGCAACCCGCTGTTTTTGACCACCGGAAAGCATGGAAGGAAAGTCATTTGCTCTATCTTCCAGCCCCACTTGGGTGAGGGATTCTAAAGCTTTCTTTTGCTGATCGCCAGGGAGTCCGATACAGACATTATCAATTACCCGCTTCCACGGAAGCAACCTGCCATCTTGAAACATCATTCGGGCCTTTTTATTTAGACCTTGTAATCGCTCCTCATTCAATTGAATCGAACCAGCCTTGGCATCTTCTAGACCTGCAACAAGGCGGAGGAATGTACTTTTCCCGCAACCACTTTTCCCTACAATCGCAACAAATTCTCCTGCCTTTATATTTACGTTTACCCCATTTAATACTTCGCGCTTACCATAACTTTTTTCAAGGCTATTGATTTGAACGTTTACGCCATTTCGTTGTAACGATAGCAAATCAACTTCTCCCCCTTTAATATTCTTCATGTATTCCATTTTAATAACCTTCCTTCGAGATACCTCGCAATAACATCAGACACCTTCCCAAACACTGCATAAATGAGAATACTTAAGACGATAATATCCATTTGCATAAACTCTCTAGCATTCATAGCCATATAGCCAATCCCCGATTGAGCAGAGATTGTTTCCGCGACGATTAGTGTTAACCACATCACTCCAAGGGAAAATCTAATTCCAACTAAAATGGAAGATAGTGCACCTGGTAAAATGACATGAAAAAATAGTTTGTAGCCTTTTAATCCATAAGACTCACCCATTTCAATTAATCGCTTATCAACCGATTTAATTCCGTGATACGTATTAATGTAAACGGGAAACAGCACCCCCAAAGCTACGAGAAATATCTTTGATGTTTCCCCTATCCCAAACCAAAGAATCACAAGCGGAATCAAAGCCAAATGCGGGATGTTCCGCAACATTTGAATGGATGTATCAAACAGTAAATCGGAAATGCGAAATACGCCATTTAGTAAACCAAGCATAAAACCGATTGATCCACCGATGATAAAGCCAACTGCTGCTCTTGTTAAGCTAATGGACATATGGTCATACAATTCCCCGTTTCCTAGTAGAAGAATTGCCGCTTCGATGATTTGTGTTGGGGCAGGTATTATTCTTTCTGAAAGAATGCCTGTAATGGACATAAGTTGCCAAACAATGATTAACGAGCATGGAATAAGCCAAGGCAATAGGCTTCTTGTTGATGTTCGCTTATTTCCTTTCATATCAATACCCCCATCTTCCGTTACTCCATTGTTTCCCTAACCTTTATGGACTTTGGTATAATATCCAGTTGGTAAAAAATGTCTGCAATTTCCTGTTGTTCTTCCATGATCTCTTCTGACAAATCTTCTACACCATACGTTCTCCGTTCAATCATCATGCGAATAGCCGCTTCATCGATTCCCAATATAGGTACTAACATATCAACTAACTCATCAGGATTTTCGTTAGCCCATTTTGATGATGCGGCAACTTCCTCTATAATTATTTCAATGACTTCAGGATACTTCTCCTTAAAGGTTTCGGTAGCTACAAAAAAATCTCTATCTGTTGTTAAACCTTCCCCATCAATAAGAAGTCTGCCATTTGATTCAAGCTCAGTCGATGCCACGTACGGGTCCCATACAACGATTGCATCAATCGTACCTTGTTCAAAAGCAACCCGGGCATCTCCTGGTGTAAGATATGCCGATGTTATATCATCCAACGTGAGTCCTGCTGTTTCTAATGCTTTAATTAACAGGTAATGGGAACTTGATCCTTTTGAAAAACCTATTCTTTTCCCTTTTAAATCTTCAAGTTTCGTGATATCAGAATCGTTAGGTACTAAAATACCACTTCCCTTATATTTGGAAAATCCTACAGCAACATAGGTAAATGAAGTGTCAGCAGCTTGAGCAAAGATAACGGGTGTATTTCCGGTTCTGCCAAAATCGATTGCTTCCGCATTTAACGCCTCAACAAGTAGCGGACCCGCCTGAAACTCCTTCCATTCAACTTTAAACCCTTGTTTTTCCAGACGTTCATCTAACGTACCTAAGGATTTTAGTAAAAGCAGGGGACCATTTTTCTGATATCCAATCCGAACGATCTCTTCATCTTGATCCAAACTGGTAATCGTCCCTGTACTGTTGCAGCCTGCAATGACAAATAAAACGATAAAAAAAGCAAGTAACATCAATTTCCTCACAATAGCTACCATCCTTTATAATTATATTTCTGATGTTAGCCTATGAACAAAAAATATCTAGGTTACTGTCTATTTCAATTCTTCATTACATGTCGCTACGCCTAACAGGGGCTGCCTATTTTGTTCATTTCTTGGATAATATCCGAAGCGAAGAGAGAAACTATACAGGATTAAAAGGAGGGTTAGTATGACTACAAAGAAACAAGATGAACCATTCCATTCAGGTGAGGTGTACCATTTATGGAATTATTTATATCATACGAAGCATCTGCTCGTTACGATGCAAGTGCTTATTAATCATGCAGGAGATCATGATTTAAAAACATATTGCGAAGACTTTGTTGAAAGCTGTCTCATTCAGGAAGAACAGCAAGTCGAAGGGATTTTAAAAGAAGCTGGCATCCGCTTGCCACCGGCACCTCCGGACAGACCTAATGTAGATGTGGAAGATATTCCCGCCGGTGCAAGATTTAATGATGCGGAAATCTTCAACCTTATTCAGAGGGAACTGGTGTCGACGAGGGCTGACAGCAGTTATGTGACAGGAATCGCTTTAAACGAAGACATCCGTTCCATGTTCAGTGACTTCCATGGCCAACAAGAGGAATATGAACAGAAAATAATAGATATAGCAAGGGAAAAAGGATGGCTCGTCCTTCCGCCAATTAATATCAAATAAGCGCAAGGAGTGCACAACGTTGAAAAAAACGAACAATGGAATGACAATACTAGCCGTCGGATCTGTTCCACTCATGATGACTCTTGGGAATTCCATGTTAATTCCTATTCTTCCGGAGATGAAATCTTCGCTCGACTTATCCCAGCTCCAAGTTAGTTTGACAATTACCGTATTTTCAATTGCAGCAGCAATCATGATTCCGATTGTCGGTTATCTGTCCGATCGCTATTCTCGGAAAATCATTATGTTACCATCGCTCATCCTCTTTGCAAGCGGTGCTTTGCTTGCTGGGCTTGCAGCTGCACTATTTGATTCCTATGGATGGATTCTTGTCGGCCGGACGATACAAGGTATTGGAGCAGCTGGCAGTGCCCCGATAGCTATGGCGCTGATTGGTGATTTATTCAAAGGTGGCGAACGCAGCCGGGTTCTCGGAATATTCGAAGCTTCCAATGGGCTAGGTAAAGTACTATCGCCGATAATTGGCTCGCTATTCGCTTTAATTGTCTGGTATGCCGTGTTCTTCGCTTTTCCGGTTCTAAGCATCATAGCGGCAATTTTAGTTTGGATTTTTGTAAAAGAGAAGAAAAATCGCCAATCTCCTCCTCCATTTCGCAAGTATGCACGGGGACTTCTCAGCGTGTTTAAACACGAAGGTAGATGGCTGTTCACTGCTTATCTTGCGGGAGGCACTTGTTTATTTACACTATTTGGGATTCTCTTTTATTTATCCGATGTTCTAGAGACAACGTATCAAATTGACGGTGTACGAAAAGGACTTATCTTAGCAATTCCACTTCTCGTCATGGTGAGTACGTCTTATCTGACGGGGAGTAAGATTGGAAATAACTTAGTCCGCATGAAGCGCTTTTCCGTCATAGGACTGCTGTTTATGACGGTATCTTATAGTTCGCTTATCTGGCTTGAGAGTCTCGTTCCCTTTTTAATAGGACTTGCTTTAAGCAGTATCGGAGCCGGACTTACTTTACCGTGTGTGAACAGTTTAATTACTGGAGCAGTCGGTAAAGAACGCAGAGGCTTCGTTTCGTCCTTGTACGGTTCCGTCCGTTTTCTTGGTGTCGCTCTCGGACCACCCATATTCACACGGTTAATGGACTGGTCCAGAACTGGCATGTTCACAACCATCGCTGCTTTCACTTTCCTCGTTGCTTTGCTCGTTCTCTTTCTTATTCATGTAAAAGGAAAAGACGGGAAGAAGGATCCGAAGAAAGCTTTCCGCTATACGTATGTATAAGCTACTTCTTTCGCCAATCAAGCGAATAGGACTCATTCATTGTAAACTGGAATTGAACAATGATATTAACAATCCTCGTGGCAATCCACTGACTGATGAAGGCGAGGATGATTATTTTCCAGTCGATCAACAAAGCAGCGAATAAAAAGATACAACTATTGATCCAAAATAAAGAACGGCCGGGCAGGAAACCATATTTCCTTGCTAAGATTAGAGCAATGACACCAATACCACCATTGGAAACATTTTGGCGCATCAGGATTCCAATCCCGATCCCTAAAAATATTGAACCAACAATAAGATCAAAGAAGAGCGATCGGTTCGGAATTGTAACATGCTCAAAGAAGGTTACAGTTATAGAAGTCATTGTAATTGCAAGCACGGTCCAGCTTGCAAAACGTTTCCCTAATATATAAAGTCCGAGTAACAGGAGCGAAAAATTGATCACCCAAAGTGCAGTTCCCATGCTCATTCCAAATAAATAATTAAAAAGAACGGTAATCCCGCCCGCTCCCCCTGAAGGAATATATTGCGGGAAGAGAAACAGCCCCATAGCAAAGCCCTGTATTGCCCCACCGGCAAGTACAAGCGTATTCTTTATAAAGATTTCTTTCACGCTGCCCCTCCTTTGAATTTGGACATGTACTATAGCTTATTCTTATTTAGGTCCAATGATGAAAAAGGGGCAGTTTTTTATAGTTCTTCTATTTTCCTCACGCACCAGGAATACACCTTCTTCTTTGCGGCGTAATGGAATACCGGATTACCAGCCTCTTCTATTCCTAGAAAATCGGGCAACATATTCTGTTTGGAAAGAATCACTTCTGCTTCTTGTAATTTCCATGGTTCATGGTAGATATCACCTTTATAAAGAGAGCTGTTTCGCTCCGACCAGAATATATACCTTTCCACAAGCCAGTAGGCAAGACTCGATGCACTCGGTTTATATTCACCAGTAACCGGTCGATACTTTCCAGTAAAACCGATCGATGATTTTCCCTTGCGCTTACTTGTAAAATTTATCCAGTTCCGTTCTTTCTTCATATGGATACCCGCATAATGATATGGCGCATGAAATATCCGCCCTCCCAGAACAGTTAGCCACTGATTCGCATCAAGGCTGAAAAAATAAACTCCTGCTTCTCCATTTCTTTTTACATATGTGCGTACGTTCAATTCCAATAAGGAATGGAAATAAGGAAGTCGCGGAGTAAAATGGAGACGCATATCGGTTATTGCAAATGGGACAATCGAAATCCAAGCCTTTCCATTATAGGTATCAAGTTCTAAGCCCTGCGGAATTTGTTCGCGTAGAATGTCTGCTGGAACAGGTAGGTGCATGAACAAAAGATCATTCCATGTTTGCGTCATTACCCAGATACCCTTGCGTAATTCAAGAATGATTTTCACCTCCATCCTTATAGCTAATCAATTTGTTACTCCTATTCTGCCCGAAAAAACAAAGGCGTAAGCGCCCTTGCAGGTTAAAAACGCGACGTCCTGTCGCAACACCTGCACTAGCACATCCTGTGCGTCGTAGCAACGTACAAACTGTGCCTCCCAGGACGGGAGGTAGTTCGATGTTGCCCCATACGTGAGCGAACTTAATCGAACTTCCCCTTTACGGAATGAGATAAAGGAAACATGCCCCTTTAGGGTAGACGTGAGTTGGGCCTTGGCCCGTTCTTAGTCGGCCTTCCTCTTTGAGTTGATGCCCGCTTTCACCACAAGGGTATAAGGGCGACTAAGCCTCACAAAGACCGCTCGGCAAGTCTTCTTTATCGATTGGAGGAGTGTGAAGTTTGATAGTTGCTGGGCGCAGAGCGGACGTGGCTAGCCCTGGATATCTAAGTTATGCACAACATTTATATTTTATAGGACGCTATGCAATGAGGAAAAACCCGCCACTAAAAATGGCGGGTTTTTCATTATAAAATAACTTTACTTTCACGTGCTTCTTCTAAGAACTTATCGCTTCGTTTATTTATTGTTTCTTTTAGTTTAATACCGATAAACAAGAAGATGATCATAAAACCGACAAGCCAAGCGATATGGGTGAGCACGACGGACCAAACAATTCCACCTGTCGCTTCCCTTAACAAGCCCAATCCATGCGTAAACGGCATAAACTTGTGGATTGTTTGGAAGAATTGCGGTGTTGTCTGGATTGGGAAGGTACCCCCCGACGCTCCGAGTTGCATAACGAGCAAGATAATCGCAATCACTTTGCCCGTATTTCCAAAGACGGAGACAAATGTATAAATAATCACCATAAACACTGTACTGATCAGAAAAGCAAATAGAACGTATAGGAATTTGTGTACAACGAATGTTTCAAGCAAGAACAAATTACCGCAAGTGACAACTAAAGCCTGTACCAGTCCAATCAACCAAAATGTTATAAATCTGCCGAAATATGCTTCATAGCCCTTGTATTTATGCTTATTCGGTACGTCAACAATCAAAGTAGAAACGAGGATCAGCCCCCCAACCCAGAGGGAGAGTGTCGTAAAGAACGGAGCCATGCCTGATCCATAGTTCGGAATTGGGAATAATTTGTGTTCCTGAAGAATGATTGGATCTGCGAAGAATTCTTCCTTTGCGTTCGGATCATTCCGTAGAAAGTCAATCAGTTCTTCGAGATCTCCTTTAGCTTCTAATTCCCTCGTTTTCTTCGCTAAACTAAATAATTTCTCTTTCGCTTCAGGAAAAACAGATTGAATTTTGTCCAACTCTTTTTTTCCTGTACCGATTCCTGCATCAACTTTATTTAAAATTTCCTCTACTTTCGGAAAGTAGGAAGTGACTTTTTCTATTTTTTTATCTGCTTCATGAATTGCATTTCGGGCCGTGTTCATTTCTTTATTGTAGGTTGGCATTAAATCTTGATCGATAAATGTTAATAAATCATTAATGGTTGTATTAATTCGTAAAGCGTGTTCCTCTATATAATCTAATACGTCGGCTAGTTTTGCTTTCCCTTCTTTAGCTGCAGTAATTTTTGCAAGCACTTCATCTTTGAATTGTCTTAGATCTTCTTCATAACCCGCAACCTTATCAACTCCGTCAAGGAAAATACCATCTGCAATAGATTCTTCAACTTGTTTACTTGCCTCGATTGCATGCTGAATTGCTGCTTGTCTAGCTTCGATAATTTCTACCATCGCTTTTAACTGCTCTAAAGACTTCTCATCTTCACTTGGTGCATCTTCCCCGTTATCTGGTGCATTTTCGATGACATCAATCGTAGCCAGTAGATCTTGTTTCGCTTTTTCGAGCCGTTCATTGTCTTCTTCTAATTGGGCAACAAGATTGGCGATTTGGTTGCCGTTGGTTGCTTCTTCATCCGCATTTTTCAACGCTTCTTCCAATAACTGCAGGACTTCGATTCCTTGATCGATTTTTCCTGTGCTATTTTCTATTTTTGTTACAACTTCATCAAAAGAATCTTCTTTCTCGGATATTTGACTAATTACCCCTGGAACTTCTTTGATAACTTTTTGTGCTGTTGTTAAATCATTTTTAACAATGGGAACATATTCGTCTACATACTTATCAGTTTCATTAAGAATCTCCTTAGCTCTTTCACTAAGTGCCTGAACTTGTACACTCACTTCTTCTGCTTTCTTAACACCTTCATGCGCTTTTTCGCTCGCATCTTCCGCTTTGTCTAAATCATCTCCCGCAACACCTAAAAGTCGCTCAATTTCAGGCATGTCTTCTTCTAACTGATAGATGGCATCCCTTAAGCGTTCAATGCTTTCTTTGTTCGCTTCCAGTTCAATTCCGGCTTCATTGAATGCTGTAAAAATCGCTTCATTGGCAACTTTAATAAATCCTTGATGGACACTTTCCACAATACCAGTTGCCCCTGCATTCGTAATTTTCGGAGCAATGGCGTTCACTTTCTCATTAATATAATAATCCAATACAGGCTTTTCGGGTTTATCATCCAGAACGCTCGTTAATTTCTCGGAGAAATTAGACGGAATCGTAATAGACGCATAATAATCCGCTTTTTCAAGACCTTCTTTCGCTTCCTTTTCATCAACAAATTGCCAGCCTAGCTTCTTATTATCCTTTAAGTTTGTAACAACCTCATCCCCGACATTGACCGTTTCTCCTTCTACCTCCGCGCCCTCATCCAGGTTCACAACTGCTACCGCAACATTCTCCGTGTTGGCATATGGATCCCACGAAGGTAAAATGTTGAACCACGCATACATGGAAGGTAAAATCATTAGAGCTACAATCACGATGATTGCAGCACGTTTCTTCCGTATATTATTTAAATCTGTTTTAAAAATTTCCCATATATTCTTCATAACTTAATCATCATCCTAATAGTGTAATTTCCTTCGACATTCTCCATCATACTAAAATACACTATTTACTTGAAAAACTCCACAATTTTAGCGGGTACAGTACAAAAAAAGCTTATTCAGAACATGCCATTACAAGTAACTCAAGTTATTATCATCTTTTTATTTATAATTTCCCGTACAACAATAGAGTAAGCACACCATTTTCTACTTATCATACGGAGTCACTCACTTTTGCAACTTTTCCAGTGGGCCTTTTCATTACTATTCCCTGCTCTACTTCTTACTATCCATAAGCTTGGCTTGTCCATCACAGACTTACCTAAGGTTTACCACGGAGTAGAGACAGTAAGACCTCCTCGGGTCATGCCACCGAACTTTCCCCCGAAACCAGCCTTCATAACTAATGGAATCCGTATCGATTATGGGATATTCCCTTCTTGTGCAAGGTTATCCGCTTCTGCCAGCATGGGTTTTGGTTTGATGTCGCCTGTCCCTTCAAACCCTCCGACATTGCCCCACGACCACGCACTGCTGCTTTTCAGCTAGACACTTTCGCCACAACGACGTGTTAGAGGCTATCAGCGATTAGTTCGATGTGCTGCCAAACGCACAAAAAACCCGCCACATATCTGTGACGGGGATGTTTTATTTAAAATTATCCGATAGAGCCTTCCATTTCGAATTTGATCAGTCTATTCATTTCAACTGCATATTCCATTGGAAGTTCTTTTGTGAATGGTTCGATGAAGCCCATAACAATCATTTCTGTTGCTTCGAATTCATCTAAGCCACGACTCATTAAATAGAATAATTGTTCTTCGGAAACTTTGGATACTTTCGCTTCATGCTCAAGTGAGATATTGTCATTTAAGATTTCATTGTATGGAATTGTGTCAGATGTAGACTCATTGTCCATAATCAATGTATCGCACTCGATATTCGCACGTGCTCCGTCCGCTTTACGTCCGAAGTGAACAAGTCCAAGATAAGAAACTTTACCACCATTACGGGAAATGGACTTCGATACAATCGTTGAAGATGTATTCGGTGCTAAGTGATGCATTTTTGCACCAGCATGCTGTAATTGTCCTTTACCAGCTAGCGCAATCGATAGTGTATTACCTCTTGCTCCTTCACCTTTCAAGAGAATAGAAGGATATTTCATCGTTAATTTCGATCCTAAGTTACCATCAATCCATTCCATTGTTCCGTTCGCATCTACAGTTGCACGTTTCGTAACAAGGTTATAAACGTTGCTGGACCAGTTCTGGATTGTAGTATAACGACAGTATGCATCTTTCTTAACGATGATTTCAACTACTGCACTATGCAAGGATGCTGATGAATAAGTTGGTGCTGTACATCCTTCCACATAGTGAACAGATGCATCTTCATCAACAATGATTAGCGTACGTTCAAACTGTCCCATATTTTCCGTGTTAATACGGAAATATGCTTGCAACGGCGTTGAGCTTTTGACTCCTTTTGGAACATAAATGAAGGAACCGCCGGACCATACTGCAGAGTTCAGAGCGGCAAACTTGTTATCGGAGTATGGCACTACTGTACCGAAATACTCTTTAAATAATTCTTCATTCTCCTGCAAAGCAGTATCTGTATCTGTGAAAATGATTCCTAATTCTTGAAGATCTTCCTTCAGACTCTGATAAACTACTTCAGACTCATACTGAGCAGATACACCAGCAAGATACTTCTGCTCTGCTTCAGGAATTCCAAGTCTGTCAAATGTCTGTTTAATTTCTGCTGGAACCTCATCCCAAGTTCTACCTTGTTTCTCCGATGGTTTTACATAATAGATGATCTCATCAAAATCAAGTCCTGATAAGTCACCGCCCCATTGCGGCATTGGACGTGCATAGAAATGCTCCAACGCTTTCAAGCGGTAATCTAGCATCCATTGTGGTTCTTCTTTCATTTTGGAGATTTCCTCAACGACTTTTCGAGTTAATCCTCTCTCCGTACGGAAAACCGATACGTCTTTGTCACGGAAACCATATCTATAATCTCCTATTTCAGGCATATTCCTAGCCATAGTTGTAACCCTCCTTCAGATATTTCAAAACACCTTATCCCTGTTCATGGACACCTTTTTCAAGAGCTTTCCAGGCCAATGTTGCACATTTAATCCGGGCCGGGAATTTGGATACACCTTGAAGGGCTTGAATATCCCCTAATTCAAAGCCATCAGTATCGATTTCTTTTCCAAGCATCATATCAGAGAAAAGTTCAGACATCGCAAGTGCTTCGTCAACCTTTTTCCCTTTAATTGCCTGGGTCATCATCGATGCGGATGACATGCTGATGGAGCAGCCTTCTCCTTCAAAGCGGGCATCTTTTACAATGCCATCTTCAAGCTGCAGTTGCAGTTCAATCCGGTCTCCACAAGTAGGATTGTTCATATCAACGGTAAGAGAATCACCCTCAATTAATCCGCGGTTCTTCGGATTTTTATAGTGATCCATGATTACTTGTCTGTAAAGCGTATCTAAATTATAAGACATCACCAAAATACTCCTTCGCTTTTAACAGTCCTTCGACGAGACGGTCTACATCTTCCTCTGTATTATACAGATAGAAACTTGCTCTAGCTGTTGCCGTAACGTCTAACCATTTCATCAGCGGCTGTGCGCAGTGGTGACCTGCACGAACTGCAATTCCTTCCGCATCGAGTACGGTTGCCGTATCATGCGGATGAACCTCTCCTAAATTAAAGGTTACAAGGGCAGCACGCTCTTTTGGACCATAAATTGTAATCCCATTCACTTCACGCAACTTATCTGTTGCGTATGCCGCCAATTTTTTCTCATGTTCTAAAATATTATCTAAACCAACTTCATTTAGAAAATCGATTGCGGCTCCGAGACCAATTGCACCAGCAATGATTGGAGTACCAGCTTCGAATTTCCATGGCAGTTCTTTCCAAGTAGAATCATAAAGGTTAACGAAATCAATCATTTCCCCACCGAATTCTACCGGTTCCATGTTCACTAGAAGTTCGCGTTTCCCATATAATACACCAATTCCAGTTGGGGCGCACATTTTATGCCCAGAAAATGCATAAAAATCTACATCGAGATCTTGTACATCCACTTGCATATGTGGCGCACCCTGGGCTCCGTCAACGACAATAACTGCATTATTTTCATGTGCAATCTTTGTAATCTCTTTGATCGGATTGATTGTTCCAAGAACATTCGAAACATGAGCGATAGCGACAACTTTTGTGTTTGGAGTAATTGTTTCCCGAGCGTCTTCCAGTGACACGGTGCCGTCCTCTTGTAACGGAATATATTTCAAAGTTGCACCAGTAGCTTTAGCTGCCTGTTGCCAAGGAATAATGTTACTATGATGCTCCATCGGCGTGATAACAATTTCATCGCCTTCCTTTAAATTGGCACGCGCATAGCTCCAAGCTATTGTGTTAATAGCGGTTGTAGTTCCACGGGTAAAAATAACTTCGGCAGTACTTTTAGCATTAATGAAAGCTCTGACCTTTTCACGTGCTCCTTCGTACTGATCGGTAGCACGTGTTCCTAGAGTATGCACGCCGCGGTGAACGTTGGAGTTCGTCTCCCGGTAGTACTTGGCCACGGCTTCTATCACAGAAACGGGCTTCTGTGAAGTAGCTGAGGAATCCAGGTATACGAGCGGGTGTCCATTCACCTCTTGACCCAGAATCGGAAACTGTTCTTTAATGGCTCTTACGTCCATTAGTTGATTTTCCTTTCGATCACTTGTGTTAATTGTTTTTTCACAGATTCAATCGGAAGCTGGGAAACAACAGGATCAAGGAATCCATGAATTAACAGACGTTGCGCTTCCTCTTCAGTCAACCCACGGCTCTTCAAGTAGTATACTTGCAATGGATCAACACGACCTACTGAAGCTGCGTGTCCTGCTGTAACGTCATCCTCATCGATAAGCAAAATAGGGTTAGCGTCACCTCGAGCTTTTTCACTTAACATAAGTACGCGAGACTCCTGTTCAGAGTTTGCTTTCGTTCCACCATGCTCAATCTTACCAATCGCGTTAAGGATTGCTGTAGAACCTTCCGTCATTACACCACGTTGTAAAATGAAACCATCGGAAGCTTTTCCGTCATGGTGCATAACAGAAGTAAAGTTTTGTGTCTGTTTTCCACGGCCAACCGATACAGCTTTCGCTTGGGAAGTGGAGTTATCACCGACTAGGCGAGTGACGTTTTCTGAAACGGTATTTCCGTCGTTCATTTGTCCTAATGCCCAATCAATTGTTGCGTCACGGCTTGCGATACCACGGCGGTTCACATATGTTGTAGTTGCAGCTGCAAAGTTATCAACTGCGCCGTATGCAACTTTAGCACCGTCGAGTGCATATACTTCCGTTACGATGTTGGCAACCGTTTCATATTCTTCATTATGGGAAAGATAGTTTTCCACATATGTGATGGAACTGTTTTTATCCACAACAACAAGTACATGGTTCACGAGTGTGATTTCTGGGTCTTCTTGCCAGAAAATGGATTGAATTGGTGTTTCAATTTGCAAGTTTTCAGGTATATAAAGGAATACACCACCATTAACAAGGGCGGCATGAAGTGCAGTCAGCTTATGCTCGCTAACAGCAACACCATCTTCCGTCATGAAATACTTTTGAACGAGATCCGCATGTTCACGGATAGCAGTATGGATGTCAGTGAAGATGACACCTTTTTCTTTTAATTCATTATTCAATGCAGCGTAAGCAACAGAATGATTACGCTGAATGATCAAGTTTTCCGGTGCTTGCTTTTCATCAAAGAAATCACGTAATTCTTCTGGAAGGTCTTGAATGGAAGATACTGATTCACCAGTTTTGAAATCATGATTGAACTCTGTAAAGTTCCAATTTCTAATTGTTGTTTTATCAGGCTTTGGCATTTCCAAGCTTTCAGCCTGCTCTATCGCATCCAGGCGGAATTTCTGCATCCACTCTGGCTCATTTCTTTTCTTTGAAAACTGTTCAACATAAGCCTTATCAAATGACAGTTTTGTTTCCACAGTCATGATACTCCTCCTAACGTTTATGCATTTTGTTCGATTGTTTCGTCTTCGATACCTAACTCTTCTTTAATCCATTCGTAGCCTTCCGCTTCTAGACGCTTAGCTAACTCTGGACCACCAGATTTTACGACACGGCCTTGCATCATGACATGTACATAATCCGGTGTGATGTAGTTTAATAAACGTTGGTAGTGAGTAATGATTAATGTTCCGAAGTTCTCATCACGTAGTTTGTTAATACCTTTAGAAACTATTTTTAACGCGTCGATGTCAAGTCCTGAGTCAATTTCATCTAAAATACCGATTTCCGGTTTTAGTAGCATTAATTGAAGGATTTCGTTACGTTTCTTCTCCCCACCAGAGAATCCTTCGTTCAAGTAACGTGTAGCCATGCTCTTATCAATTTCAAGGAAATCAAGTGTTTCATCAAGTTCTTTAATGAATTCCATTAATGGAATCTCATCGCCTTCTTCACGTTTTGCATTAATTGCACTGCGTAAAAAGTCAGAAGTTGTTACACCGCTGATTTCACTTGGATATTGCATTGCTAGGAAAAGACCTGCTCTTGCGCGCTCATCTACTTCCATTTCTAATACGTCTTCACCATTAAACGTAATGCTTCCTTCTGTTATTTCATAAAGGGGATGCCCCATAATTGCTGATGCTAATGTAGATTTACCTGTTCCGTTCGGTCCCATGATTGCATGGAATTCCCCGCCCTTAATTGTAAGGTCTACACCTTTTAATATTTGTTTATCCTCAATGGAAACATGAAGATTTTTGATTTCTAAAACTGATCCTGACATAATCAATACCTCCAAATGCTTATTCTAGTTTTCCGAGATGAACTTGATATTCATTCTCAATCTATTCTCATTACAATCTTAAAGCATTTCAAATTAATTATCAACCCATTCGGTCTATTTGCAATAAGATTGTATATAAGCGCTTAAATCCAACGGACAGAAGCGTTCGCCATTATCGCCCTTTTTATTTTCTCGCCGAAAGTTACCCCTCCAATCCTCTTTGTTTATACATAAGAAAAACAGCATGATAACTGATCATCCCGTTTCTTCTATAATATATATCTAGTATACACTATATCTCGTTCTCATTTAACTGACAACCCCTGTGGTTAAAGCCGTGGGGTTCTTTTGGATTAAGTAGAAGCTTTTCACCAACAATACACTTCTTAAGGTAAGCTTAGCAACTTTACAACATGATGTTGCTATCCCTACACTGTTGCGCCCTCTAAAGTAGCTTGCTGCCCCCAGAAGATATCGTTCGTAAGTTATGTAAAACATGTTAAAAGCGCAGACAGTACCGAATGGACTGCTGCGCTTTTTCACCTTAAGTGGAGTGTAAATAATTTAAATTATTTGTTGTTATTATTGTTTCGGCGCTCTCGTGTTCGAGATTTTCCACCTTTTTCACCAATATCTTCATAAAAGTCTTGGTCATGGTTCCGTGCAGTTGCCTCGCCACCCTTTTGACCAATTTCTTCATAGAATTCCTGATCGTGGTTTCGGGAAGTAGCTTCTCCTCCCTTTTGACCGATCTCTTCATAGAATTCCCGGTCGTGGTTCCGTGCAGTTGCCTCGCCACCTTTTTGACCAATTTCTTCATAGAATTCGCGGTCATGATTTTGCGCTGTAGCTTCCCCGCCTTTTTGACCGATCTCTTCATAAAATTCCTGATCATGGTTCTGTGAAGTAGCCTCGCCACCCTTTTGACCAATTTCTTCATAGAAATCTTGGTCGTGGTTTCTTGAAGTTACTTTACCACCTTTTCTTCCTGCTTGCTCACGAGACATCTTACCATTATTGTTGTTTTTAACCATTTGTAAAAACTCCTTTCATGATGATAATTCTTGCTCGTACATTACTTTAGATTCCACATTTTATTAAAGTTAAACCCAACAAACGACATTTAATAGAGTTGTTTTCCACTTGTAACATTTGTAACATCTATTTATTTTTCTTCAACTTATCGTAGACCTTTTCGACGGCAATTTCTTTTTCTTTTTTCTCTTTATCCTCTAGTTCAAACTCCATCCGGTCCTCCGGCGGCAGCTGAAAATAAGCATTCTTCTTTGAATCATTATCCTTAGGCAGCATGTCACTCTCTCCTTTCCAATGCTATAAATAGGCATTTATTTCCTCATCAACGTAATTCTTCCGTTTCATCCAGATGAAACCGTCTCCCTTTGTAATAATCGCGACGTCAATTGGCGGTCCTGCTGATTCGGTCGCTCTCGTTACTCGGCGTTTAAATGTCGTCAAGGAGACGAGGGCCTCCGCCATATCTGCCAGCTCTTCTTTTGGCAAGGAACGGACAACACCAAGTAGGGGTTCAATATAATTCCTTTCCTGGTATTCTGTAATAGCACTTTCTATAGACTCATACATTTCTCTACCCATTACTTTCAAGTCTTTAACTTGTTCTTTTGTAAAATCGAGTGATAGACGTTTTTGAATTTCTTCAGGATAATTTCTCAATACACCCGAAATGATATTAAATATAAGATCTTCCATATTCGGTTCGATACCGCTTATGAAGGAGTCAACCATTTCTCTTTGAGCAAATGCGGTAATCGTGGCTGTACCATCATCTTTATCCGTCGTATAACTAATTTTTTTATCTTTTAATTTCTTATATTTCAGTTGACCAAAGATAAATCCTTCCAATCTATAATTTAATAGACGTGGAAAAATATCTTCTTCTCCATATCCGCCAATTACAAATCCAGTACTCCCTACGCTGAAATAGTCCTTCCGAACAGCTTCAAAAGCTAATTTGTAAAACTGCTCTGTCAGTTCTGCCGGAACATCATATTTAATCAGTTCATCGATTATTTCAATAACTACCGAACCAAAGCGTTCTTTAAAAGCATTTTCTTCCATCTCTATAAAATTATTTTCTTCTTTTTGATAGGATTTAATTAGTTGACGAGTAGCTTCCCCAAGCCAGTTGGTAACCCGCTCGGACGAGACCCCCTCCTCCATATGCTCTTTTCTTGCCATTCGTTCTTCCACTTCTTTGACTATCCGTTTTAGATTATCGGAAAAAATACGATACACAATAATTTCTTCGACATATTTATCTCTGAACCGTTCATCTTCATCCAAAAAGCAAAAGAAATCATGGAGATAATCTTTTACATTCGGAAACTTTTTTGTCCCGAGATTATTCCGGTACGCTTTGATAATGACTTCCCAAGGAACTTCCATAAAGGACCCAGCCCCATATATCATGATTCCAATTGAATGTTCTTTCGATAATGAAAATAATTTATTGGCCGTATTATATACTTTTTGTACACCTTCTCTACCGCTTGTTATTGCACTGTCTGCAGCCATTGCGATTCCTTGTTTATTCAGTACTGCCACTTCAGCCGTCATTTTCGAATGCTCCTTTATTGGTTATTTGTAAATCCCTGATTCTATTCAACTAACATTCAGTGGGGAGGTAAGAAACGGTAAGGATCCCCACTGAATGAAGTTTCACTTTATATGTATTCCTTACCCGTGTCACCCAAGTGGAAAACGGAAGCAGCGATATATTCAACTTAGTAGATTAGTTCGTTCAATAAAGGGTATTACAATTAAAAAAATAAAGCAGAGGTGAATAACAAGTATGGCGACATCGATGACAATAAAAATAATCTGTGGTTTACTCGCATTACTGATTGTAGTCCGTTTGTTAGGAAAGAAAGAACTATCTCAAATTACTCCATTTGATTTTGTATATATCCTTGTACTCGGAGGCTTGCTCGAAGAATCGGTTTATGATGACAAAGTCACTGTTTGGCAAGTATTGGCAGCCATTGCCTTATGGTCCCTTCTCATTTACAGTATTGAAAAGATCGTTCAGAAATTCGATATAACAAGGCAAGCAGTAAAAGGAGAACCTACCGTCATTATCCATGATGGTGAACTCGATATAAAAGCTTTGAAAAAGAATAAGCTTGAATCGGAACAGTTGCGTACAATGCTAAGGCAACAAGGCATTTTCTCAATTAATGAAGTGAAATATGGAATACTCGAGCCAAGCAGACAGCTGAGTGTGTTAGAGTATGAACGATCCGTACCAGTCACAGCAGAAATGCTTTCCATCCAACCAAAAGAAGCAGCCCTTAGCTATCTAGTGATTGATGAAGGGAAAATAGTAGGAACAATACTAGAAAAAATCGGAAAAAGTGAAACATGGCTAAAGTCAGAACTTGCGAAGTTAGGCTATACCGAAATCAGTAAAATCTATTACGCGGAATGGTCTAAAAATGACGGCTTTACAATTCGCGGTATGATGAATGAGGTATGAGCTAAAAAGAGCAGAAGACAGACCAAGTAGGCCCGTCTTCTGTTCTTTTAGTATCCAAGCTGATTGTCAATTTCAGCGATGATTTGTTTTGATTCCTGATATTCCCGTTCGCGTTTCCGCTCTACTTTCATTCGGTTTGCTAAATTCGATTCGTATTCGGCAATGCTCATTTTATGATATTCGTTCATTGCCTTCTCCATTTCTTGCGTATAATACTCATTATTAACCGAATTAATAATAAACCACTCCTTTGTTTTCTACATTAAAAGGTTAACACAATAACGCTACCCTGCTCAAAGGAGAAATAAACGTATAGGGTGGAGTATTTAACTGGAAATGAACGATGCTGTAATATAAAGAAAGGAAGCATAAACATTTAAGCTTATGCTTCCTTTTACTACCGATTTCACAAATTTTAATTGCTTCCGCCAACCGGAACAACTGCCCCATCATAATTTTCTAAGATGAAGTTTTGGATTTCTTCCGATTGTAAAACATCAACTAATGTTTGGAACGCAGGATTGTCTTTGTCCTTACTGCGGACGGCGATGACGTTTACATACTCTGAATTCTCGTCTTCAATGAATAACGCATCTTCTAGCGGATTCAGGCCTGCATCGATGGCATAGTTTGTGTTGATTGCAACTAATGCATCCGGCTCCGACTCGTACATTTCTGGTAATAACAATGGATCCACATCTGGTGAGAATGTTAGATTCAATGGATTGTCTACAATATCATCAATTGTTGCCGTAGATTTCTCTACACTCTCATCCAATGTAATCAAGTCTTGTTGCTCAAATAATGAAAGAATACGTCCATGGTCAGGAATGGAACGGCTGATGATAATCTCTTGACCATCCTCAATCTCATCAAGTGATGTGATATTCTTCGAGTAAACACCCATCGGTTCAATATGGATTCCATCAATATAATCTAAATCATACCCTGTGTCATCAATTGTTTGATCGAGGAACGGAATATGCTGGAAGAAGTTCGCATCGAGCGTACCCGATTCCAAGTCCTCATTCGGTAATACATAATCTTGATACATCTCGATTGTTATATTGATTCCTTCCTCTTCAAGCAACGGCTTAGCTTCTTCTAAAATTTCGGCATGGGGTGTACTTGATGCGCCAATAACGATATCAACCGGTTCTGTGGCTTCTTCTCCAGCGGTGTTATCTGCATCATCTGCACCATTTGCGGTATCTTCTTTTTCTCCACTTGTACCACATGCAGCCAGCAACAGAATGAATGATAGTAGAATTAATCCTAGAAACTTTCTCATCTTTATTCCTCTCCTTTTTATCTTTTATCTATTTTATTGGTAATGAAATCTCCAATAAATTGAATAATAAATACAATGATCAAAATTATTATCGTACAAATAAACACAAGATCAAAGTTCCGGCGCTGGAAACCATAGAAATAAGCATAATCTCCAAGACCGCCTGCCCCAATTATTCCTGCCATCGCGGTATAGCCGATAAGTGCAATAGCTGTAACGGTCAGCCCTGATACGAGAGCTGGTAAGGATTCAGGTATCAATACTTTAAATATAATCGTACTCGTCTTCGCACCGATTGATTTTGCAGCTTCAATGACACCTTTATCAACTTCCCGGAACGCAATCTCCACAAGCCGAGCGTAAAATGGCGCGCTGCCGATAATTAGCGCTGGTAGCGCAGCACTTGGTCCTCGAATCGTCCCAATAAGGAAATTTGTAAATGGAAATAATAACAGAATCAATATTATAAACGGAATCGAACGGAATACGTTGACAACAGATGCGGTTATTGCATTAATGACTTTATTTTCCCAAATACCGCCTCTTGCTGTAAGAAATAGTAATAATCCAAGAAGTATTCCGATGACCAAGGTGCCTAATAGCGAAATAATTGTCATATAAAAAGTTTCATTAGTCGCTGTTAACAGCTCGTCCATATTCACATTTTCAAACATTTAGGATGACCTCCAATTCCACGGAGGTTTTCGTTTGAACATAGAGAATAGCACGGTCAATTTCCGCATCCTCACCAGTAATTTGAACAAACAATGTTCCGTAACTTCCGGTCTTCGTATTCGTAATCTTGCCTTGGATAATATTGATATCGATGGCAAACTGTTTCGCAAGCTGACTGATTAAAGCTTTGTTTGCTGATTCTCCGATAAATTGCAGTTTGATGAGCTTTCCTTCTGGATTATCTTGCAGCATACTTGGGATCGCATCCTCTTCCTCTGCATTTCCCATCACCTGGCTAACAAATTTCTTTGTTATTTGTTGTTTCGGATGAAGGAAAACATCGAGGACATCTCCCATTTCCACTACTTTTCCCTCTTCCATAACAGCAACCCGGTGGCAAATTTTCCGGATGACCTGCATTTCGTGGGTAATCAGAATAATTGTGAGTCCCATCTTTTCATTGATGTCAACGAGTAGATCCAAAATAGATGTTGTCGTTTCCGGGTCAAGAGCAGATGTCGCTTCATCACAAAGTAATAGTTTCGGTTTGTTCGCCAGTGATCTAGCAATACCGACACGCTGTTTTTGTCCACCACTTAATTCAGATGGATAAGCATCTTCCCGACCAGTTAAACCGACCAAGTCGATCAATTCTTGAACCCGCTGTTTACGCTCCGTTTTGCTCACTCCAGCAATTTCAAGCGGGAATGCAATGTTCTCTGCCACAGTCCGCGACCATAGTAAATTAAAATGTTGAAACACCATTCCAATATCTTGGCGTGCAATGCGGAGATCATTTTTCTTCAAACGTGTTATGTCTTTATCACCTATTGTTACTGATCCACCTGATGGCTCCTCCAACCGATTGAGCAAGCGGATGAAGGTACTTTTACCAGCACCACTATAACCAATAACGCCAAATATTTCTCCTTCTTTTATATCCAGATCCAAATCATCAACTGCAATGATTTGCCTTTCTTTTGTAACGTATTGCTTCCTTAAACCTTTAATGGAAATCAACGTACTATCTCCTTCCAAATAAATCAAAAAAGCGTCTTTCTATTCGAGAACAGAAAGACGCTTTTACCTATAGTTGCATTTCTTGTTCTCTTATCTATCAAGATATTAGCAGGAATTGGCACCTTTCAAACGACTTTGAAGGTTGCCGCGGTTTCACAGGGCCAGTCCCTCCACCGCTCTCGATAAGAGCATACCTATTCAATTAACATAAAGAAATCATAGCATGAGTTGAGTTATGCTGTCAATAGCTTTCCCCAGCGAAGAGCTCAGGCTTATATTCGAAAAGATAACGATAAATATTACCGGTAGAATAGAAAGTATACACTTTCTCCTTTACTTCATTATTCTCCTTAATTAATAAACAAGGCACGTTCTCTATTTTATGTTCGTGTAAGAAAGCTTCTTCAAAATTGGCATTCATTTCATAAAATATTTCTTCGCCATGAATGTCTTCAATTTTTTCAAGTATCGTCCTAGCGATATGGCATGTGCCACAAAATGGCGAATAAATATATAATAAGTAAGAATCTTTCTTTAGCTGTTTTGATATTACTTTCTGCATAGACTCACCTGACTAATATAAAAATGTTGGTCGTACTGAAAAATGTTTTGCAACGAGTAAGGAGGCAAGGATTTTATAAGGGGTAGTTGCGACTTCACGGTAATCCCTGCTAATATAAATATGGTCGGCATGAGGGAGTTCCCGTGCCAGTTGTTTTCGTAGTTTCAAGCCATTTTTATCTTCATCGACAAAGATGTAGACATCATTTTCATCTAAGTTATATGTTTCTAACAGCTCATCAAACCAATGGACGCTTAGTGAGCCGTTTGTACAAATAATCGTGACTTCTTCGCTTAGAATTTCTTCTATCTTACGTTTATCTGTCAACCCCTCCACAATAATAACTTTTTCGGTTTCGTGCGCTATCATACCCTGCCACTCCTTATCCGATCAAATCATCCACCTATTATAGCATATGAAAGAAAGGAGGCTGACTATACTGTTTTATTGTATAGTTAGTCCCCCTCCTTTTTTGTCTTGCTTTAGTATTATTCTTCTATGATTGCTTTGTATTCTTCAGCTGTCAGTAAATTATCCCATTCGCTTGCGTCCTCTAGTTCTACAACGATCATCCAAGCCTGTTCATATGGAGATTCGTTGACAAGTTCTGGGCTGTCTTCCAATTCTTCATTGATTTCAACTATTGTCCCTTTGACTGGTGCATATAGCTCGGAAACTGTTTTTACCGATTCTACACTGCCAAATGAATCGTCCGCTTCGACTGTGTCGCCCTCTTCCGGAAGTTCGACAAACACGATATCTCCAAGTTCATCTTGAGCGAAATCAGTAATTCCGATGCGCACTTTATTGTCGCTCTCTTTCTTAATCCACTCGTGCTCTTTCGTATAACGTAAGTCCTCTGGTAAATTCATCGGTTATCATCCTTTCCGTTTCTTCTACTCCAACTATACAATGGATAGATTAGAAAATCTACTGTACATCACATTTTCTCTTTACCTTCTGTACTAATTCCAAGTTGATTCGTATTCGTCTTCTTTAAAACCAACAGTGATTTTGTCTCCCATCGCTGCTATCGGCCGTTTTATCAACATGCCGTCAGAAGCTAGGTATTCTGCCATTTCTTCAACTGAAGCATCTTTAATCTTCTCTTTCATATTCAATTCGCGATATTTTTTACCGCTCATATTAAAGAACTTCTTCGGTTCTAGACCACTTTTTTCAATTAATTGTAAAATCTTATCCTTAGATGGTGTATCCTCAACGATATGGACTGCCTCAAAGTCGATATCGTTCGCTTCCAACCACTTCTTCGCATTTCTGCACGTGCCGCATTTTGGATACCAGTAAAAAGTCATACTCATTTTAAAAACCAGCTCCTTTATGTAATTACCACTATTTTAACATAGAAGGTTTGTTGACACATGTATTTGCTACAGAGCTCGTATGGTTTTAAAAAAATCGTCCGGAGCATATTCTATACTCCGGACGAACTGAAATTATACGATATATTTTTCACTTTCGATGAGTGATTTGGCGATTTCCCGTTTCTTCGCAATAACATTCGTCGGTTCATGACGGGTCAATTTACGTAAGGAAGAGAGCATCATCCGTAGAGTATCTCCATCTTCCACCGCAATTAAGATCTCTTTTGCCGCTGCCTCAATCCGATTGAATGCTTCCTGTACATATACTTGTGTATAAAGCAGTTTCAGCTCATTCTTCTCCTCTCCCGTCTGATGAATCGCTTTTTCAGTACGGAGGAGGGCTGATTCCATATTAAAGACATCTCCAACCATATTGGCCAAGTGGACGAGAATTTCTTGCTCATTCTCAAGTTTCTGCATGTATTTCTGTGCCGCCAAACCTGCACCTAAGAGAACAATTTTCTTTGCATTACGCACTAAATGCTTTTCCTGATCAAGTGGTTCTGTGCCAACTTCTTCAGGCATCATCATCATAAGCTCTTCCTGAAGTCCTTGGGCTTTCTGTAATAATGGCAGTTCCCCTTTCATTGCCTTTTTCAGCAATGTTCCCGGAACGAGCAGTCGGTTGATTTCATTCGTACCTTCAAATATCCGGTTGATCCTGGAATCCCGGTAGATTCTTTCTACTTCATATTCCTCCATGAACCCATACCCACCATGCAGCTGAACCGCTTCGTCAGCGGTGCGGTCAAGTAATTCTGTCGCCATATATTTCGTAATCGAGCATTCGATTTGGTACTCAGCAATTGCCCGGGCAATTTCCCGACCGTCCTCAAGTTCTTCATCAGACAAAGCACCCATCCGCTGCTCGAACAATCCAACTGTACGATAAACCGCACTCTCATTTGCATAGATTTCACTCGCCATCGTAGCAAGCTTAGATTGGGTTAGGGAGAAGCTTGAAATTGGTACACTGAATTGTTTCCGTTCATTCACATATTTTGCCGCTAGTTCAAATGCCCGTTTCGAACCACCGACACCACCGACGGCTAGTTTGTAACGTCCAACGTTTAAAATATTAAAGGCAATAATATGTCCTCTACCTTTTTCACCTAGGAGATTTTCTACCGGTACTTCTGCATCTTCCAAAATCAGTGTCCGGGTTGATGAACTCTTAATCCCCATCTTTTTCTCTTCCAAACCAGTGGACACACCTGGATAATCGCGTTCTACAATGAACGCAGAGAAATGTTCACCATCAATTTTTGCATAGACGACAAATACATCTGCGAACGCGGAGTTCGTGATCCACTGCTTTTCCCCATTCAAAATATAATGGGTTCCTGCCTCATTCAGCTTAGCAGTCGCTTTTGCCCCGAGAGCGTCTGAACCGGAGCCAGGTTCTGTCAGGGCATAGGCAGCGATTAGCTCGCCCGTCGCAAGCTTCGGCAAATACTTCTCCTTCTGTTCTTTATTCCCGAAAAACACAATTGGCAGCGAGCCGATACCGACATGGGCTCCATGAGTAATGGAAAATCCTCCCGCTGGTGCCATTTTCTCTGTAATCAAGGATGAGCTAATCTTATCCAGACCAAGCCCACCGTAAGCCTCCGGAACATCTGCACCGAGCAGACCTAGCTCTCCCGCCTTTTTCAATAATTCTACGGAATGTTCGAATTCGTGGTTTTCTAACTTGTCGATAAGCGGGACGACTTCATTGTTAACATATTCCTCTGTTGTTTTCGCAATCATTTTATGCTCATCTGTTAAGTCCTCAGGAGTGATAATGTCCTCACCGGTTAATTCTTCAATGAGGAAGGCTCCTCCTTTAAAAAGTTTGTCTTTTGTTTCGCTCATAATTGATCTTCTCCTTTTATTAAAAGTTAGTTGTAAAGATTAAATTAGCTCAAATACTCCTGCTGCTCCCATTCCACCGCCAACACACATCGTTACAATTCCAAATTGAACATTTCTGCGGCGCATCTCATGGGCTAAAGTTAGCGTCAGCTTCGTTCCCGTCATTCCTAGCGGGTGTCCGAGTGCAATCGCTCCACCGTTTACATTCACAATAGAAGTATCTAAGTCAAGCGCTTCAATAACTCGTAACGATTGGGATGCGAACGCTTCATTCAGCTCGATCAATCCAATATCCGATAACTCAAGACCGGCAATTTCCAGTGCCTTTGGTATCGCCTTCACAGGACCTACTCCCATAATTTCCGGTTCCACTCCAGCTACAGCATAGGAACGGAATTTTAATAAGGGGGTTAATCCTTCTGCTTGGGCTTTCTCGCGCTCCATTAATAGGACGGTACCTGCCCCATCGCTCATTTGCGAGGAGTTTCCAGCTGTTACAGATCCCTTTATATGAAATGCAGGTCTCAGTTTAGCAAGGACTTCTGTATTTGTATCTGCGCGTACCCCTTCATCCATTGCAAATTGTTTTGTCTGTTCTACAACCTTATTATCCTTACCGATAACACGTTCTGTGACTTCCACCGAGACAATTTCATCAGCGAATTTACCTTCTTCAATTGCTTTGGCTGCCCGCTCATGACTTTGTGCTGCGAAGGCATCTTGATCTGCTCGGGATATATTGAAACGATTCGCCACTTCTTCTGCCGTATGTCCCATGCCCATATAATAGCCAACCGCATCTTCTACGAGTTTCGGGTTTGGTTTAATGACATGTCCGCCCATCGGAATTAAGCTCATCGACTCTGCCCCACCAGCAATAATCGTATCACTCGCGCCAACCATAATACGTTCAGCACCATAGGCGATTGCTTGCAGCCCGGAAGAACAATAGCGATTAATTGTAATTCCCGGAACTTCTTTCGGAAGACCGGCAAGCCCCGCAATATTTCTTGCCATATTCATCCCTTGCTCTGCTTCCGGCATCGCACAACCGATGATGACGTCATCAATATTTCCGGTATAGTCGCCTGCCCTTTTCAATGTTTCTTTGATTGTCAGTGCAGCTAAATCATCCGGTCTTGCGTCTCGTAAACTACCTTTAATCGCCTTACCGACCGGAGTCCTTGCTCCTGCAACGATAACTGCTTCCTTCACATTTTCTCCCCCTTAATCCTTAGTTGCGTAATGGTTTACCTTTCATTAACATGTGTTGCATCCGGGCTTGTGTTTTCGGTTCACCGATTAGACTTAAGAATGCTTCTCGCTCGAAATCGAGCATTGTCTGCTCATCAATAAGCGAACCTTCTTTAATTCTTCCACCGGATAAGACATAGGCTAGCTTTTCGGCAATCTTTACATCATGTTCAGATGCATAACCGCTCATCTGGAGATTTTTTGCCCCGAGCAGCATTGCCGCATAGCCTGCATTTCCAACGACCGGAATTTTTTCTTTTGCAGGTGCCCGGTAACCTGCATGAGCCAGTGCAAGTACTTTTTGTTTGGCATCGTAAATTAAATGATCTGGATTCGCACTGATCGCATCTTTTTGGTCTAGAAATCCTAGCTCTTGTGCTTCTTTTGCGGAAGTTGATACTTTCGCCGTTGCCACTTTTTCAAAGACATCATTCGCGACCTTCGATAAGTCAAAATCGATCCCCTTTGGCATATTGCGAAGTTGTTTTAGATAAAGTTCTTTCGTGCCGCCCCCACCAGGTATAAGACCGACACCAACTTCGACAAGTCCCATATATGTTTCCGGTGACGCTTGAATTGCTGCTGCAGGTAGCGACACTTCTGCCCCGCCTCCAAGCGCCATATTAAACGGAGCGACGACTACTGGTTTATTTGCATATTTAATGTTTGTCGTCATATTTTGAAACATACGGATGACCATATCAAGTTCATAGAAATTATCATCCTGTGCTTCCATTAACATTAATGCGAGATTAGCACCAACACAGAAGTTTTTACCCTGGTTTCCGATAACAAGCCCTTCATAGTTAGCTTCGGCTTCCTCAATCGCTGTGTTCACCATTTGCATAATATCAAGGCCAATCGCATTATTGGGTGAATGGAATTCAAGTAATAGGACACCGTCATCTAAATCTATTAAACTTGCACCAGTATTTTTCTTGATTACATTTGATTTATTCTTAAAGAGTCTTAGATTCACTTCTTTCGGATTTGTCTTAAGCTTTTCAAAATCATTGCCATTATAATAAGTTATTTCTCCATCTGCTTGTTTATAAAAAGATTCATATCCTTTTTCAATTAACTCTAGCACCCAGCTTGGCACTGTCTCCCCTTCACGTTGCATCCGCTCGGTTGCTTGTTTTAAACCAATCGCATCCCATGTCTCAAATGGTCCGATATCCCAACCGAATCCCCATTTCATCGCTTGGTCAATAGCCGTAATATCATCGGCAATTTCACCGACCAGTTCGGCGGAATAAATAAGGACCGGCTTTAATAAAGACCAAACGAGCTTAGCTGCCGGATCATCAGGCATAGATAGAAGCGCTTTCATTTTGGCGCGAGAGCCTTTTGCCTGCTTTGCCATTTCGATTGCTGGTGTTTGTAATTTCTTTCGTTCACCAAATTCAAGTGTATCCGGATTAATTTCATAAATGACTCCAGCTTTTTTCTCGTAAAATCCCTTTCCTGATTTAGAACCGAGCCAACCATTTTCAACCATTTTCTGCATAAATGCCGGTGGATCAAATACTTCCTTTTCTTTTCCTTCCACTTTGTCATAGACGTTTCGTGCGACGTGCAAGAATGTATCGAGGCCGACTACATCCAATGTACGGAACGTGGCACTCTTCGGTCTTCCGATAAGTGGACCAGTAACCGAATCAACTTCCCCAATACTAAATCCTTGTTCAAGCATTTCCCTTAGTGTGATAAGAAGCCCATATGTTCCAATTCGGTTTGCTATAAAGTTGGGCGTGTCCTTTGCTTCCACAACCCCTTTACCAAGAACATTTTCACCGAATACTTTCATGAACTCAAGTACATCTGGATCGGTATGTGAGGTTGGAATTACTTCCAACAATTTTAAATAACGCGGTGGATTAAAGAAATGGGTTCCTAGGAAATGTTTCTTCATATCCTCACTACAATCTTCAATCATCGCTTCTACAGATATTCCTGATGTGTTGGAACTAACAATACTGCCCTTCTTCCGGTGTTTATCCACATTTGCAAATACTTGCTTCTTGATTTCGAGATTCTCTGTCACTACTTCAATAATCCAATCGGCTTCCTCTAAGCGTTCCATATCATCTTCAAAGTTCCCAATTTCAATCAAATCAAGACTTGCCTTCGATGTAATGGGTGATGGCTTTTGCTTTAATAATGCCTGTTTACTTTTCTCGGCTATCCGATTACGCACTCTTTTGTCTTCTAGCGACAATCCTTGTTTTTCCTCTTGCACCGTTAATTCAGATGGTACAATGTCGAGCATTTGTACAGGAATGCCGTTATTTGCTAAGTGTGCGGCGATTCCAGACCCCATTACTCCAGAGCCTAATACAGCAGCTCGCTTGATTGACCGTTTCATGTTTTATCCCCCAATCCATATCTTTGAATGAATGCTCATTCATTATTCTTTAAAAAAATAAGAGAACAATCTCTTAACCTGCTTTTAGTATAAAATACTTTCTGATATTTCGCAACAGAGATGTTGATTTTTTTCTAAATCGAAATGATTATTATTTACAAATCGTAACGGTTACGATATGATTAGAAAAGAATTTCATAAGCTGATTGCCATCATTCAGCATAAGTATTCTTGCTCTTCCGCTTATATTAGAGCTCTGCTCACCTTTCAGGTCCATGATTGTTGAATATTAATAAGGAATTATTATAGGAAGAATTTCATCGTACAGGAGGATGTTCATTGAGAGTATTGAAACGTAATTTTATCTTTTTATTATTTATTTTATTATTAGCCGGTTGTAACACGGCATCAAATGATACCGACCAATCAAAAGGGACAATATATACAACAATATATCCGTTACAATTTATCGTTGAGGAGATTGCTGGTGATCTTGTTGAAGTACAGACCGTTTATCCTCCTGGTGTGGATGAGCATACGTATGAACCTGCGGCAAAGGAATTGGCAAAGATTGCGGAAGGTGATGCTTTTATTTATATCGGCGCAGGGCTTGAAGCATTAGCAAGTACCGCTGCCAGCGCTTTAGAAAATGAAGATGTGAAGTTAATCGAAATCGGTCAGCATGAACAATTATTCTTAGCCCAAGAAGATGACCATGACGCTCACGAAGATCATGATCATCACCACGGAGACAAGGATCCGCATATTTGGCTCGATCCGATTCGCATGATTGAGATTGCTGAGATTATTCATGATGAGTTAAGTGAACAATATCCGGATGAAGCAGAACGGTTTGCGGAAAACTTTACCCATTTAAAAGAACAACTTCAAGCAATAGATGATGAATTCACAGAATTACTTGCAACAAAGTCAACTAAAAAATTACTCGTCACCCATGCAGCTTTCGGTTATTGGGAAGAACGCTACGGAATTGAACAAATTTCCATCCACGGGCTTTCCACGGAAAATGAACCATCCCAGAAAGAATTAGTAGAAATCATTGACGTAGTAAAAGAAAATAACATCAATCATATTATTTTTGAACAAAATGTAAAAACTCGAGTTGCTGAAGTGATTCAGCAAGAGATAAATGCTGAACCGTTAATTATCCATAATCTTGCAGTACTCACCGATGAAGATATTAAAGAAAATCGGGATTACCTCTCCATTATGAAAGATAATTTAGCAGTTCTCGATGAAGCAATGAATTGAAAGGATGTGTTCCAATGAATGAACCTATTATAACGATGCATAATGTCAGCTTTTCCTATCAAAACAAACCAATACTCGATGGGATTAATTTTGAACTTCCAAAGGGCAAGTTTATGGGCCTAGTTGGTCCGAACGGGGGTGGAAAAACCACTCTGATCAAACTGATTCTCGGCTTGCTTAAACCAGATGAAGGAAATGTAACTTTATTCGGCGTACCACTGGAAAAGTTTCAAGAAAGAAATAAAATCGGGTTCGTTTCGCAAAAAGCAAATAGCTTTAATACAGGTTTCCCTGCAACTGTTTTTGAAGTCGTTTCAACCGGTCTTACGGCAAAGCTTGGCTATTTTAAATTTTTAAATAAACAAGATAAACAAAACATCCTAAGAGCACTTGAATTGGTCGATATGAGTGGTTTTGCCAATGAAAATATCGGAAAGCTTTCTGGCGGACAACAACAGCGGGTATTCATCGCTAGGGCACTTGTAAGTGAGCCGGAATTATTGATTCTCGATGAGCCAACTGTTGGAGTTGACCAGGAAAATGTGAAACGATTCTATGAGTTACTACACAAATTGAATGAGGAACAAGAGATAACGATTCTTTTAGTCACCCATGACACTGAGATTATGACGGAATATGCGACAGATGTTGTCTGTTTGAATAAGACACTGCATTTCCATGGAAATCCTGAAGAATATTGTTCCCTTTCCGATAAAGACCTATCTTTATTTTATGGACATCCAGTCACAACGATTGTCCATCATTCGTAATGGAGGAATATTATGCTAGCTGACTTTTTAAACTATGAATTTTTACGATATACATTTATAACTGGCTTATTAATTGGAATCATCGCTCCATTACTCGGAACTTTCATTGTCGTCCGCAGGCTTTCTTTAATTGCGGATGCCTTATCCCATGTTACATTGGCAGGGATTGCCTTTGGGTTAATGATCGAGAAGTTACTTCTCATCACCTTCCCCCCTCTTTACAGCGGGATGGCCTTCTCCGTCATCGGTTCCATTTTTATTGAAAAGCTGCGTACGGTTTATAAAACATATCAGGAATTGGCAATTCCGATTATCCTTTCTGCCGGTGTCGGATTAAGTGTTATTTTCATATCTCTAGCTAATGGATTTAACACGGATTTATTCGGATATTTATTCGGATCGGTTTCCGCTGTAAGCCAAAGTGACTTCTTATTGATTTTCATAATATTTATTATCGTCGTTCTGATCGTCACTTTTTTCTATAAAGAACTGCTTACTCTATCCTTTGATGAAGAACATGCAACGATCTCAGGCATTCATACGAAACACATTCACCTGTTATTTATTGTGCTAACTGCTCTTGTTATTGCTGCTTCAATGCGGATTGTTGGAGTCTTACTCGTCTCCGCTCTTATGACCCTCCCTGTCGCTGCAGCGATGCGGATTGCAAAAGGGTTTAAACAAATGTTGTTTTTATCTATTTTGTTCGGTGAAATTTCTGTTATCATTGGTATTATAAGCGGATATTATTTAAGTATCCCGCCAGGTGGAACAATTGTCATGATTGCCGTCACGATTTTACTGTTAACAATCGGGATTAAACGGAGTCGGAAATCACAACAAGAAATGAGGGAAGCCTAATGAATTTACAGAATGCGATGGAAGTGCTAAGAAAGAATGGGTATAAATCAACTGGGCGCAGGAAAGATATTTTAACTTTTTTCGAAAAAGCCGATGGATACCGGACAGCGAAAGAACTGCATCAATTTATGGAAGATAAATATGAAGGAATTAGCTTTGACACCGTGTACCGGAATTTACATTTATATGATGAAATGAAAATTCTTGAAAGCACAGAGTTAAATGGGGAGAAACACTTCCGGATGAAATGTGCGACCCACCATCATCACCATTTTATCTGCAGCAGGTGCGGGAAAACGAAAGAAATTAATATTTGTCCGATGGATGAAGTTGAAAATAAACTGGAGAACTACATGATCGAGGACCACAAATTTGAAATCTACGGCCTCTGTCCCGAATGCCAAGTCGCATAAATAACCAACTCACCTTTCTCATTTTTGACCAAAGTGAATTTTCATTTTGAATGAGAATTACTTTCATACAGCGTAAGTGCAAGTTTCTCCTGGAGGTTCGCAGTCCAGACACCTCTCGCTTTCCGCGGGCGGCTGGTGAGCCTCCTCGCAGGCAAGCCTGCTGCGGGGTCTCACCAAGCCTATCGACGAACAGGAAGTTCTAATGCCGGCATTGGTCACAGGACGTGACCGTACTTAGCCGGCCTCCCGCAGGAGTCTCGAGGTGTCTGGACTGCTCCGAGGGAAAGCCTGATTTGGAACACTATTTTTCATTTTAGAAATTAGGATCGCTTATCATAGTGGTGGGTTAGTTTCCATTAATAATAACCCTCTCTAT
>NZ_JBBKBV010000011.1:0-101056 GCF_037892815.1 Oceanobacillus sp. HCA-5259
ATGGATACATTGGAACGGCAGCGAGACCAAGGTCTTCTTCCCAGCCGTTCATGAGATTCGTATTTTGAATTGCCTGACCGGCTGCACCTTTCACTAGGTTATCAATCGCCGCAGCAATGATTAATTGATCACTTCTTTTGTCCACCCAAATGCCGATATCACAGAAATTACTTCCCTGCACCGCTTTTGTTGCCGGGAACTCGCCTTCATTCAAGACGCGGATGAATTTATCTTCTTTATAATACGTTTCATATAGTTCGATTACTTCTTTTGTCGTTATGTCTTGATTTAATTCAGCATAAATCGTGCAAATCAATCCCCGTGTCATAGGGATAAGATGAGTTGTAAGAATCGTAGTTACTTGCTCATCAATTGTTTTTGACAAATATTGTTCGACTTCAGGTATATGCTGATGCCTGCCAATTTTATATGGTAATACATTATCATTCGCTTCCGGAAAATGAGTCGTACCTGTAGGTGTCCGGCCTGCTCCGGATATACCCGTTTTCCCGTCAATTACAATTCCTTTTGGGCTAATGAGCTCTTTTTCGAGTGCTGGTATCGTCCCGAGTAATGCAGATGTTGGGAAACAGCCCGGATTGGAAATGATTTTCGCGGATTGAACTTCTTCTTTATAAATTTCCGTTAAACCGTAAACAGCTTGATTAATCGTTTCCTGTGGTGCCGCTTCTTTCCCGTACCATTCCTTATAAACATCCCGTGAAGATAACCGTAAATCTCCGGATAAATCGACAATTTGCAAGTCGAGATCTTGTAAATCGGGTACGATTGTCTTTGCAACGCCTGCTGGAGTCGCGATAAAGACAATATCTACTTCAGCTTCTAAACTCTTAATATCCAAATCTACCATTTTAATTTCATGTAGTTTCTCCAAATGCGGGTAAATTGATGAAAGGACTTCACCACTTTGGGAATGGCTAATTGCCTTTGTCACTTCTAGTTTGGGGTGGTTATGTAACAATCTGATTAATTCAATCGCCCCGTACCCCGTTCCACCTATGATTGCCGCTTTCCTCAATTTGAACAACTCGCTTTCTAAAAATTAATTATTCATCATTATACACACTTATGCATAAATATGCAACGGCGTTTATAAAAATAAATAATTAATTTTTATAAATTTTACCTACCCTCCTTTATCTCAGTGGATGATTCGCTATGAAAATCGGATTGGGAGATATTAACTCACATCTCTTCTCGATAATTATGTAAAGTAATTGCTTTATGATCTCGTTAGCGCACACTTCTTGTTCAAATCGGAAAACAAATCGTTTTATTCTCCTATTAGTCCACTCACGTCACTGTAATGGAAAAAGAACAGGTTTTATTAACCCATCAGAATACTCAACCCGATGAATTGGGATAACAAACAACTCTTATTTTCCAATTAGTACGCTCATCTTGTTCGATTGGGAAAAGAACCGAGCTTTATTCTCCCATTAACCCGTCTCCCTCGTACGAATTGGAAAACAAACGGACTTTATTCTCCCATTAGTCCATCTCTCTCCTACGAATTGGAAAACAAACGGACTTTATTCTCCCATCAGTCCATCTCTCTCGAACCAATTGGAAAGCAAACAGGCTTTCCCCCCATTCGCTCGTCTCGTTTGCCTCTACAGAGCAGTTCAAACAAAAGTTGTACTCTCGGTCAATGAAGATTATTACCAGTTAATTAAAAAACTGGAACATAACTATTCTACTATGGATAAAATAGCTATGTTCCAGTCCTATATTTAAACTTGTCTATCAATAAAGATGTTTATCAAAAAAGCTGTTCATGGCTTCAAGGTAACCTTCGCGGTCGAGGACGATGGATTCGCCGTGGTTTGCTCCGGGTACGATCAGCATCTCTGTATCTGTTTTCGTATGTTCAACAAGTGTTTTCGTCATTTCGGTTGGAACGAAGGTGTCTTTTCCACCGTGAATGTAAAGGATCGGTACCTGAGCTTTTTCAACCTGATCAAGTGCAGATGCTTCTTTCAATGAATAACCTGCTTGAAAATCCGTTACCATTCCCATTGTTGGAAGGATCGGGAAGCTTGGTAGATTAAACATACGATCCAACTGATAATCAAATAAATCATAGACACTAGAATACGGACTGTCCGCTACGGCAAGCTTCACATTATCTGGCAGTTCTTCTCCAAGCGTCATTAAAACCGTTGCCGCCCCCATCGATACACCGTGAAGTATTATTTCTGTATCTTCACCGAGTTCAGCAATAATCCGATCAATCCAAGCGACATAATCAAGCCTGTCATGCCAACCGAAACCATAATAATCTCCTTCGCTCAAACCATGCCCACGGCTATCTGCGGTAAACATATTAAACCCAAGCTCTTCATAATAATATTGTCCAAATAAAGCCATATCCTGAGCGCGCCCAAGATAACCATGCGCGAAGACAACCGTCTTATTTGTCGGTTCTTCTGCTTCTAAAAAATAACCTTGAAGTGTAAGTCCATCGAACGACTCCATTTGCCAATATTCAAAGTCCCGGGTATCGGCCCACGAACGCCAATCCCCTTTCGTAAATACATCCATCGCCTCAGCAGAAACTTCCAAATCTGCGTTTCCAGTCAAGAATTCCTTTGTTCCCCGTTCAATCGCCAATTTATAAAAGAAGACTCCAGCTCCAACATCCAATATCACTAGAATGACAAGTAAGATTCCGACAACTTTCAACCAACACTTCTTTCTCTTCAAACTCTTGCTCCTCTCGATTTCTATTAATCTATTATATTAGAAAAAGAAGGTATCCGCCACACCTCCTGGGCAAATACCTTCCATTTATCGTTGAATGTTTTAAAAGTGTTCAAATACATGTTTAAATATGTATTTTTTCTTTACGAGTTATCGATGCCGCGAAAAAAGCGATGCCAAACAAAATGAGCTGGCTGATTAAAAGCATCACGCCACCTTGCATTTGTTCTTCTTCCGGATTGAACGGCAAGAGGGCTGCTGCAAATTCGGGCGGTAATTCTTTTATATTTGGCATACAGACCGTGAGGGATTGCATAAACAATTCAACATCTGTATAAACAAGGTAGAGACTCTTGTCTGATAACAACAAAACCAGGCTATACGGTATAAAGAAAAGAATGCAGAATAGGATATACAGCTGTTTTTTCTTGGTGTTTAAAAAGCGCTGTGACACAATCGGCATCCATAATAGAATTCCTGCGATAAGCAATGCAAGCATAAAGAAATAATTAATATATAAATCCAGTCGTGCAAAATTAAATACACTTGCAATATGGTAAGTATAGAAAAGGATAAAGAAGCTTAAAAATCCGACAATCGGTTTTGCTAAAAAGTTAAGTGTTTTATCTAAGATGTTAATTTTCTTTGCATGTTCAAATATCTCTATTTTAAAACCAATGATAATCAATGGAGGCGCTACAAGCACCAATAATACAAGCTGAATAATATGATAACTATATTTAATTCTTGCAATTACATTAATCGGACTGCCAAGCGCTGCAAATACAGCAATCATACCTGCGACAAACATAATTTGTTTCCAAACCGGATATTTTTTATTCTGTGGCAATAATAAAAAATAAATAATAAAAATAAAACCGATATAAATTAGGATTCCACCATTCCAAAGCGTGGAATAATGAAATTCATCCAAAATAATTTCCAGCATAGATTCACCTTCTCCTGTGAATTTATGTCTATAGTATAGCGTAATTTTCCGGAATCCTGCCTGTGAACTTCTAACAAACTCATGACAACTAAGTTAGATTATTTCTCAATTATAATCGTCCAATTCACCCCAGAACGGATATGATACGCATCGGCAAAGGACCCCTGATTGATCGCTATTCCCAGATTATCAATGGAATTCACAAATAATAAGGGCTCACCAAGGCGCCTGTCTGCAAATGATCGATCAAAAGTAATTAAATTTTTATATACTTTTGTCGAGTTATGCACAATCGTCACTTCAACCACGTCTCCATACTCAATGCCTGCTTTTTTAAAAAGTTCGCGATTGATATTCGTCCATAAGTTACCAAAACGGCTATCGAGAATATCAATATTTCCATGAATAATACCGTTTGAATATGTCGCTTCAGGGATTCTTAGCTTTATCACATCGTCAAGTGAGAGTTCCGGACCGACTTCCTCAAAACTAATTACACCAGCCGCAAGTCTTGCTCCCGTAAAGGCATATACATCACGGCCATGGAATGTATACGATTCACCAGATCGGGGGAGGCGATTTATATTTTCATCAATGACGCGAGCCGCAACAATCCCCGTGCTATGTGCAAGATGGGTAAGTGTCCCATTATTCGGTGTTACGATATAATGCCCGTCCTTTGTTTTCGCCACAATGCTTAAACGTTCCGTTCCGACACCAGGGTCGACAACGGAAATAAACACGGTCTCTTCTGGCCAGTAAGCAACCGTTTGGTATAAACGATACGATGCTTCCCAAATATTATATTGCGGGATTTCATGTGTTAAATTAGATATCCTAAGTGTTGAATCAACGGAAAAAGCAACCCCGTTCATTGCACTAACTGCCCCATCATGTAATCCGAAATCTGTTTGTAGAACGATATGTTTATTCAACTAAATCCTCCCCTTCTTCGCAAAACATAAAAAACCCACGTCAATATCATAATTGATAAGGACGCGGGTTTACAATTCGTGGTACCACCTTATTTCACTGTAAGTTCACACTTACAGCCTCATTAAGTACAACATCTATACTTTAGTTTTGATAACGAGTCGCCAACTCGGCACAACCTACTAGATTCCGTTCAGTCTGCAGCTCGGAGGCCATTGTTCGTGACGTCAATTTTGCTTCTTTTCACCAGCCGAAGCTCTCTATCCAAAAATCGACTATCCTACTTTTCCCTCTTCATCGCTATTATTTGCTTTTTCGAATTACTGTTATTATATGCAAAAGACAGAAACATTGCAAGAAAAAATAAGAACACGACGAATTTACTAATGAAGCGTCATGTCCCTTCCTCCTTCTTCCGCTTTAATTTATGGATCTGTTCTAGTAGTTTTTTATATTTCACTCTAACATCTGGTGATTGCACAAGGTAAATGATCAGGCGAACGGTTAGAAATAACATCCAACCAACAAGATAAATATGAATAATGAACGTAATCCGGGCCCAAGTGTTTCCAGCCCCTACCTGTTCCATTAAGTAACTAAATGCACCGGCTTCTTTCTTTTCCCGCTGCGCAACCGTCAACAGGAGTAGAAGAGGTGCCAGCAATGCAAAGATAAGCGATAATACCGAGAGTATCCGGTACTGATACCTTACCCAAAAGATAATTCCGGTACTTAAGGCAAGCACAATAAATATGATGTAAAATATTAAAAAACCACCCATAATCCCACTCCCAACATCTGTAAAACGCTCTTTTTTCTATATCTCGATTATAGGTGGTGAGATCCGTTCTGTCTATGGATCGGAATGAGCATTTTAACCACGATCAAAGTGTTAGCGTCCTTACAAGCTAAGTATGTGATTGTCTTCGCAACGTCAGTACGAACAAACAAAAAAAGGCTAATCTCCAGTAAGGAAATCAGCCTTTTATAATATGTAGGTACAGCCACAATTGCCGTATTTCTGAAATAAAAAGTTTTAAACCACTCACTTTGTTCAAGTGGGTGTTTGCAGAAGCCTTCTTGTCTTCCGTTCAAAGACGGCCCGACATTCCAACTTCGATATAAAACTCCCTATTCATTATTTAGAGGTTAAAACTTAATTCCATACGAACATTGTAGCTTGTAATCATATTCTATACCTTATCTTAAAAAAACGCAATGGTAAAAGTTTACTATTGTTAATTTGGCTGTCTGAGTCCAATAATATCTAGGTTCGTAATGATTCCAATCAAGGGCTCCGTTTCCTTACCACTTTCCGTAATGAGTAAGGCTTCCAGGCGATTCCCTCTGCCAAATTGTTTTTTGAAAATATCGATCGCTTCTAGTACAGATGTATTCTTTGCAATAAAGCGGTAATTATCATTCGTTTCATATTCGAGGACTTCCCCCGCTGTCACTTCCATTGGCATTTTATTTGCTGCGTACATATTGCCGGCGAGCCAAAAAGTGATCGCCCGTTGACTGATCAGCCCCTTGAATTCCTGATGATCATAAACCGGAAACTTTGATATTTTCTTTTCATGAATAAGTGCAAGTAGATTGGTAAATGGTTCGTCATGCTGAAATGAAATGACCTCTTTAATAAACTTCGGTGACACGATCCTTGGTTGGAGCAATTCTTTTTCAATTCGTTCCACCCGCTTTACTGTAGACTCATGCGGTTCTGCTATTACATGAGCCATATCGACTTTATTATGAACAATCGCATTTCGTAATTCTGCAAATTCAAGCAGATCATCACTATATCTTCCAACAATCGCATTTCTATTCTTCAACATATGTACCATTTTGGAAAAACCAATATTCCGTCCATTATTAATAATTGCCCGTAACTTCTTCTCGATTCGATTAAAGGCAGTCAAAAATCGTTCTGAATTCTGATACATTCCTATTCTCCTAGACTATTAATAAAGTGAAACTCATTCAGTGGGGGTTTCCTTACCACTCCCACTGAATATTAGTTTCTTATACACTGAAAAATGAGACAGCAACCATACTGTCCCATTAAGCCATATAAATAACAAATGCGATAATCGAGAGAACTGTTGCAACGATATATATCCAAGACATAATAGGTACATTACTGCTCCAAGAAGATGTTTCATATTCCAAAGATCGCTGCAGTTCGTCTTCAATCGTTTGACCACTTTCTTTGTATGCCTTTTGCTTGTGTTCTTCTTCTTTTAAAACCCTATATGTCAGAACCGTTGCAATAACACAAACGACTATAATCAAACCAACTGTAAAAGCATTAAAATCAAGCATCATTTTCCCCCTTAATCAAGGTCCATTGTGACCTGGTCTCCTCCATTCAATGAATAACTTGCTGTAATTTCCGCGTTTAATGAATAAACAACGGAGCAATATTTATTTAACGATAACTCAATCGCCCGGTATAATTTATCTTCCGGGATGTCACCGTTCACTGTGTAATGCAGATGTATATCCTTATAACGACGCGGATGACTTTGAGACCTGTCTCCCTTTGCCTGAACATGGAAGGCCTTTGGTGCAAGTTTCATTTTCTCTAAAATCGAAATAATATCAATTCCGGTGCAACCAATCACCGTTCCGAGCAACATTTCCATTGGAGTCGGTCCGCGCCCCTCTCCACCAAACTCTGGCAATCCATCTGTAATGAATGGATATCCTGAGGGAGTTACACCGTTAAAAGCTCTTTTCCCTTCCCATTCCATCTTTAATTCCACAAG
Source organism: Oceanobacillus sp. HCA-5259 (assembly GCF_037892815.1). Lineage (NCBI taxonomy): Bacteria > Bacillati > Bacillota > Bacilli > Caryophanales > Bacillaceae > Oceanobacillus > Oceanobacillus sp. HCA-5259. The sequence continues at coordinate 7,378 of NZ_JBBKBV010000011.1, forward strand.
AAGCCCTCCTCCTTCAGTTGAAATATATCTAATAGACCACTGAATTTAATAAGGTATTTCCTGCTTCTATTACAACACAAACGAATTGAAAATACTACACTTTGACCTTAGTTTATCATCGTAATTACAATTATAATATATCTTTCTTCATTTGTAAGCATCCTCATCATAAGCTAAAACAACGGCACTTCGATTTACCTCCAATTGTTCAGCTCATTTTCTTTCAGAAGGTAATTTTTCCTTAAGGGAATTCACCATCTGAAATCTTCCTTTCTAGCTCATCAACGATTTGTAAATATAGTGGCTGTTCACTCTTTCAATGAACTTTCCACATAAATGATGTCTTCTTTCTCCGTGTTGAAATCAATTATTACCATTATAACATTTGGCTTATCATTGACACTCCACTTTGTTTGTCAGATGAGTGACGATTGTAAAGCTTTAAATTGGTGGACGGGAATGGCCGAGCGTATAATATATTGTTAAGAGGTGATTAGTAGTGTGTTTAATTCATTTTCATTTACAAGACCATCCGAATTATAAATTAATTGTAGCCGCAAATCGAGATGAATTCTACGACAGACCTACCGAGAAAGCTCACTATTGGCCTGATGCGCCTTTTCTTCTCGCCGGACGTGATATGCTCCAGCAAGGGACCTGGCTTGGCATTACGAAAGCAGGACGATTTGCTGCTCTTACAAATATTCGTGATTTCTCCCTTGAAGGGGAAGATAAAAAGTCACGGGGGCATATTGTGCGTGAATTTCTATCGACAACCATTTCTCCTAGCCAATTCCTTGATAATATCCGTAACGAGCGAGACGCCTATGCCGGATTCAACATTCTCGTTGGTGATACAAGCGGACTCTTTCATTATAATAATGCAGACAATGCGATTACTGCAGTGCCAGCAGGGACACATAGTTTAAGCAACGCAACACTAAACACACCGTGGCCGAAAGTCGTTAAAGGAAGAGCAAGGTTGGATAATTATCTACGTCAAACCGACCATGTAAAAACAGATGATTTATTCCATATTCTCGAAAATGAAGAAGAAGCTCCTGATTCAATGCTGCCGAATACGGGTATAGGATTAGAACTTGAACGAAAATTATCCGCATCCTTTATTAAAACGCCTAACTATGGTACTCGCTCAGCAACGGTCGTTCTGATTAACCGGAAGTATGATGTTGTATTTAGTGAACGAACCTATAAAGATGGAGAGCTGACAGCGGAAGAGAATTTCACCTTCACGTTGCCAATTTCCACCAAATAAAGTAATGATAATAATTCCCGTTGCTTTGTGCAAAATAAAGTAACGGGTTTTTGAAAAATTGTCATAAGTAGATGGGTCTTTCGCGTCGTTTATAAGCTACAATAGAGAGACGAAACTAGTTTTTACTATCGAACATAAGTAAAAACTGTTTTTCCTTATGTTCAATAGTACACGAACTTATAAAGAGAGGAAGGGAAAAGCTTATGTTTCATGATCCTGTATTTGCGAGCAGGATGCTGACACTGCTAACATTATCGTTTCATATTATTTATGCAACTATCGGTGTTGGGATACCACTTTTTATTATGATTGCACAGTGGCTTGGAATTAAAAAGAACGATGACCACTATATCCTTATGGCTAGACGCTGGGCTAGAGGCTATGTAATTACAGTTGCTGTAGGTGTAGTTACTGGAACGATCATCAGTCTACAGCTTGCCTTATTGTGGCCAAACTTTATGGAACTTGCAGGTAATATCATTGCTTTACCTTTATTCATGGAAGTTTTCGCCTTTTTCTTTGAAGCTATATTCCTTGGTATTTATTTATATACCGGCAACCGATTTAAAAATAAGAAGACTCATTTTCTCCTATTGATACCAGTTGCCGTCGGTGCTGGGATGTCAGCTTTTTTCATTACAACAGTGAACGGCTTTATGAACGCGCCGCAAGGGTTTGATATTGTAAATGGAACACTTGTTAATGCTAACCCAGTCCTTGCCATGTTTAACCTGGCATCACCTACGAAGATTGCTCACGTGCTTGCTGCATCCTATATGACGGCTGCCTTTATATTAGCGGCAATAGCTGCATTTAAACTAATTAAGGGATCGAAGCATACGTATCATAAAAAAGCATTGCATATGACGATGAAAACCGGGTTAATTTTTGCTGTTGCAGTAGCATTGATTGGTGACTTCTCTGGTAAATACCTGGCAGAATACCAACCAGAAAAACTTGCAGCTGCCGAATGGCATTTTGAAACGGGAGAAGGTGCTCCGCTCCTGTTATACGGAGTACTCGATGAAAATCAAGAACCAAAATATGCAATTAAACTTCCTTACGTTTTAAGTATTCTCGCCTTTGGAAGTCCATCTTCTGAAGTAATTGGTCTCGATGAATTCCCTGCAGAGGAACAACCACCGCTTGCAGTGCATTATTACTTCGACACTATGATTACGATTGGTATGGTGATGATTGCAATATCCTTCTTATATTGGCTTGGATCACGAATGAGATATACATTTGTTGAATCCAACTGGTTCCGCTGGCTCATCGTTTTAGGCGGTCCACTATCCATGTTAGCTATCGAATCTGGTTGGTGGCTCGCGGAATTCGGTCGTCAGCCGTGGATCATGCGTGGTATTATGACAGTCAGCGAGGCTGCCACGACAAGTGATTATGTTGGATTAATGTTTGTGCTATTCGCTCTTCTTTACCTTATCTTGGGAATTGGAACGATTGTTATTCTACGTAAAATGTTCGCAAATAACCCGATAGAAAAAGAATTAGCGAAAGTTCAATCTACACAAGGTGGTGAGCAGTCATGAGTTTAGAAATATTAGGGATTTCCGTACTGTGGACCTTCTTATTCGGATATGTCATCCTCGCTTCCATTGACTTTGGTGCCGGGTTCTTCAATGCTTATAGTATATTGACTGGTAAAGAGAAAATCCTATCAAAGGTTATTCAGCGGTACCTATCACCAGTATGGTCCGTGACGAATGTGTTCTTTGTATTTTTCTATATTGGGATTGTTGGATTTTTCCCGAAAACGGCGACTTACTTCGGGACAATCTTACTAATTCCAGGCAGTATCGCTTTGATCTTGATGGCAATTCGCGGTTCCTACTATGCCTTTGAATCGTATCGTGCAGGCCATAAAGGGTATGCCACCATGTACGGTATTGCAGGATTGCTTATTCCGCCAGCTTTATCGGTTGTGCTCGCAATTGCTCAAGGTGGATTTGTAACCATTGAAAATGGAACTCCACAGCTTGACTATTTTGCATTATTTACGAGTCCATTATCCTGGTCCATCGTCGTTCTTGCCATTATAGCTGTATTATACATTTCTGCAGTATTCCTTACATGGTATGCAGATAAAGCGCAAGATGCTGATGCGAGAGACTTGATGCGCAGATATGCGTTAATTTGGGCTATCCCATTAATCGTAGCAGCTTCGGGGATTATTATTGAACTCCGCTACCATAACTACATGTTGTTCGAAAATCTGATGAACCTATGGTGGATGTTTGCCGTTTCCTTTGTGCTATGGGCATTGACTACGTGGTTCATTTGGAAAAAAAGAAGTTATACAGCTGCGTTATGGTTGTTAGTCGGGCAATTTGCATTTGCATTTTTCGCATATGGTATTGCCCATTATCCTTACCTGCTTTACCCGCACTTGACGATTCATGAAGGCTTCACCAACCAAGCAATGGCTATTTCGCTTGTTATCGTCTTCGTACTAGGGCTCGCATTATTGATCCCGTCGATCTATTTATTATTAAAACTGTTCTTATTTGATGAGGAATATATCCAAGGTAAGAAGGAGTGAACGAAATGTTTAATGATTTTCTAATGTTTGTTGCTCCAGGATTAGTGATTATCATAGCCATCATCCTCGCTTTTATCGTAGCTGACAAAGATGATGCTTTTGGAGATAAGGAAAAATAAAAAAAGTGGTTGCTCTAATAGGAGCAATCACTTTTTTATATCTCTTGGGAAATTATAATATGAAATTGTAGCCGCGTCCGCCCTCGACACAGGGCGCCCTGAACCTTTGATTTTAGGTATGAAAAACGCTTTGTTCAATTTGTTTCAGTTCGTAAAAATAACCTTGCATTTCCATCAATTGTTCGTAACTGCCGACTTCAACAACTTTGCCCTCTTCCATAACGACAATTTGATCCATTGTTTCCAGTCCATTCAAGCGATGGCTAATGAGGATAAGTGTATCATCTTTCGCTAGTTCAAATAATTCCTGATAAATATTAAAACTCGTAAGGGAATCCATTGATGACGTTGGTTCGTCGAGTAGCCAGAGATAGGAGTTCTTAAGCATCGCCCGAGCAATCGCCAGTCGTTGCTTTTCTCCGCCTGATAGATTGGCACCTTTTTCAAGCACCGCATTGTCCAGCTTGAACTGGCTTAATTCAACTTTTTTCAATACTTTCAGCAAATGCTCATCCGATACTTCATCCGCAGCGATTTTCAGATTATCTCGGATTGTCCCAAAGAAGAAATGGTTTTCCTGAAGGACGACATTTGCATATTTCCAAATGCTTTCTTGGTTCATCCTGCTAATCTCTTCTTCATTAATCAGAATTTCTCCTGTATCCGCAGAATTAAAATTTAGCAACAAGCTAAGAATGGTTGATTTCCCAGAACCACTCGGGCCAACGATTGCCGTTTTCGAACCTGCCGGAAAATGGAGCTGAACATCATTCAGAGTTTGTCTTTCTTCTTCTGAATAAGTAAATGATACATCATTAAACGTTATAGTTGGGGAAGAAGTCAAGATTAGGTCTTCCCTCTCTTCTACTTCAACTGGTTCACTACCAACTACTGCCGATAATCTAGCTGCCGCTCTTCTATTATCCTCGAGATGACTGGGGAAAATCGCCATTGATGTCGTGTCTTCAAAGACAGTTAAAGAAATCATTAACAACATCGCTAAGAAAACTCCATTCAAGCTGCCTGCTGCGATTAAATAAGCACCCATTCCAAGCACAACGACCGAGATGATCAGTGATACAAATGTATTTAATGATTCACTGTAAAGATGATGGACACCTGCTTTCTCCTGTTCCCGTACATAGGTTTCAGCCATTTGCTCAAGTGCTTCCTCTTTTTCTTCCAACCGTTGATATATTTTCAAATCGCGGAAACCGTAGAAGAGCTCTGTCACTTCTGTTGATAATTTTCCGCGTTCCTCTCGTAACCCTTGATCCACTCGGCGCTGCCTGATAGCGAAATACACTGGGACAAGCACAGTCGTCAGAAGAAACCCGACAAAAATAATAATGGCATGCGTAATAGAAAAATATGCCGTGAAAAATATCGTACAGAAGAACACAAGAAATAGTACAATCGGCGGATAAAAGACCCGCAAGAAGAAGTTCTGTAATGTTTCCACATCCCCGACAATACGGGCAAGCAAGTCCCCACTCCGGAACTTCTGGAAAATCTGTGGAGCAAGCGGCTCTAATCTTTCATAAAAAGATACCCGTAAATTACTGAGCATCGTAAACGTGCCTCGGTGCGAGTAATAACGTTCTCCGTAGCGGCTAACGGCAGAGATGATCCCAAAGAGTTTTACCGTACCGACAAGCACCATCAAGGTATAGATTGGCGGAGCGAGTGCTGCTTGGGAAATTAAATACCCACTCGCTGAAAACAATCCGACAGCGGTAATCCCACCGATAAATCCACATATAATCGAGAGGATAATGTCTTTTTTCTCTTTAAATAATAGATGGATCACTGTTGTTAAATCCCTCACTTCCGCTCACCTCCTTGCTCTGCTGAGACCATAGAACGATAATCCGGATTCGTTCTTAACAATTCTTCGTGCTTCCCTTTTGCCACGATCTTTCCGGAATCAAGCAAGACAATCTTGTCCGCATGTTTAATCGTGTGCAGGCGATGCGCTACCGTAATAATGGTTGCATGCTTCGCCAATTCTTCAATCGATTGTTGTAATATCCGTTCGGTTCGTAAGTCGAGTCCTACAGTAGGTTCGTCAAATAGGATAATGGAAGGCCGCTTCAGAAAAGCCCTTGCAAGGGCGACCCGCTGTTTCTCTCCACCGGACAGTCCGCGTCCCGCTTCACCGACCGGAGTGTCATATCCTTTTTCCAAAGAGGCAACGAGCTCTGATATTCCAGCTTTTTCACCTGCCGCCTCAATTTCTACTCTCGCTCTCTCCCCTCTCCCGCCAATAGCTATATTATCCGCAATTGTTCCAGAGAATAAATATGGATGCTGGGAAATATAGCTTATTTCGTTAAACCATGCCTTTTCTTCATACTCTGAGAGAGGTTTTCCATTAACAAGAATCTCCCCCTCTGTATTAGCAACGAGACCTGCGATAACATGCAGCAAAGTGGATTTTCCTGAACCAGTTTTACCAATAATGGCGATTTGTTCATAAGGAGAAATCTCTACCGAAATATGATTTAAAGTAAAACCATTCTCTTCATAACGGAAGCAAACATCCTTTAATTCAATGGCAGGCGGTTTTCTTACCTCAAATACATTACTCCCCCATTCCACCGGCATGTCCGGTGTGTCGAGTTCCTTCTGCAACTTGTTGAAAGCACCACTACTGCCTCTTCCAGTATGAAAAGCATTTCCAAGTTCCTTTAACTTATTGTAAAATTCCGGTGCAAGCAAAAGCATAAGAAAACCGGTGAAAAAACTAATGTTTTGGAAAATGATCAAACGGAATGCAACTTCAAGTGCGATCAATCCCATACTAAGCATCGAAATGAATTCCAGTGCGAACGAGTTCGCGAAAGCCGTTTTGAGAACAACCATCGTAGCATCCCGAAAGTTCAGACTGCTTTCCTCTATTTCTGCTTTTTGTTCTTTTGAGCGACCATATAACTTAAGAGTCGTCAGTCCTTGCAGTGTATCAAGGAACTTTCCTGAGAATGCCGCCATTTTATCGAGCTGTTCCTCCGATTTATCCTTCGTATTAAAACCGATAATTACCATAAAAATCGGGATGAATGGTGCGGTAATTATAATGATGATTCCAGTCGTGAAATGTTCGGCAAAAATCGTAATAAGTAGCATGATGGGAATGATAATAGACTGGATAACTTGGGGGATGTAGCTACTATAATAATCGTCTATTTCATCTACCGTATCCATCATGACACTCACTTTCTCGCCGGACCTTCCGTACATCGCTGCTTGCATATTCGTCTTAGAATATTTACGAAGCAGCTGGCTTCTCAGTCCTTGCTTTACAATTGCTGCAAGACGGACCCCCGTTTTTCCATTTCCATAATTAAATAAAGTTCGTCCGAGCAATGCTGCAAGTAATAAGGCAAGATATGGTAAAAGGTCAGCAAAAGCTGTTCCTTGTAAAAATGCTTCATTTACGATATACACAAGCAAGTAGGCTTGAGCAATAATACTGATCCCACTAAGCAGTGAAAATAAAATCATCAGAATCAGTCTGCCTCTATGGTCTTGTGCCAGATCCTTCCAACTGTGCATGTATTGTTCCTCCTACTAAGAAGTGAAGTCTTTCACATAAGTATAACTGATTCTTCACCCCGCAGTAAAACAAGAGACCCTTCGTTAACAAAGCTGTCGAAATTTGAACAAAGGCGTAAACGCCCTTACAGGCTAAAAATGCGATTCGTTCCGCAACGCCTGGGACTGCGATTTCTCGTCCCACCGAAGAGCGTTTGTACTAGCACATCCAGTAGTCGCAGCAACGTACAAACTGTGCCTCCCAGGATGGGAGGTAGTTCGATGTTGCCCCATACGTGAGCGAACTTAATCGAACTTCCTTTTTACCGGAATGAGATAAAGGAAACGTGCCCCTTTAGGGGTAGACGTGAGTTGGGCTTTAGCCCGTATTTAAGCGGCCCTCCTTTAGTTTTGAGTTGATGCCCGCTTTCACCACAAGGGTATAAGGGCGACTAGGCCTCACAAAGACCGCTCGGCAAGTCTTCTTTATCGATTGGAAGAGTGTGAAGTTTGGGACTGCGCACTGCTCGCCCCACCAAAAGATCTGCTAGTTGCTGGGCGCAGAGCGGACGTGGCTATCGCTGGAAATATTCGTTATCCAGAGCATTTTTAGTATATAGTTTCCTATATTACTAAAAGGATGAACATTTTTTGCCCATCCCTTTTGTGCTTACTTTCATAAAGCATAAGTGCAGCTTTCTCCCATCAGCATATTCTTCTTACTTTATTGGGAAAACAACTGAGGGTTATTTTCCCTTCAGCATGTTCATCTTACTTTTATGGGAAAACAACTGAGGGTTATTTTCCCATCAGCATGTTCATCTTACTTTTATGGGAAAACAACTGAGGGTTATTTTCCCATCAGCATGTTCTTCTTACTTTTATGGGAAAACAACTGAGGGTTATTTTCCCATCAGCATGTTCATCTTACTTTAATGGGAAAACAACTGAGGGTTATTTTCCCTTTAGCATGTTCATCTTACTTTAATGGGAAAACAACTGGGGTTATTTTCCCTTTAGCATATTCATCTTACTTTAATGGGAAAACAACTGAGGTTTATTCTCCCATCAGCATGTTCATCTTACTTTAATGGGAAAACAACTGAGGGTTATTCTCCCATCAGCATGTTCTTCTTACTTTAATGGGAAAACAACTGAGGGTTATTTTCCCTTTAGCATGTTCATCTTGCTTTTATGGGAAAACAACTGGGGTTTATTCTCCTATTCACATGTTTATCTTACTTAATTGGGAAAGCATCCGTCCAGCGGGCAACTGAACGGCGATTAGAGCGCCTTAATTAGTGAAAGAGCAAACACTTACCCTGTATGAACGGAATCCACTGTTCAGGCAGCGTATATTCAGTTATTATTCAATTGAAACTTCCCAAGCTTTCTTTTAGTTTAAGTACTTCTTCTTTTGTCAATGTGATGCCTTTGCCCATTTTTTCGTGATCTGGGGCCCAGTCTCTAAGATCATATTTCGGATCCCTTCCATTCCAGCTGACGAGATTGAGCTCTTTCGTCCAGCCTTTTGGTGATTCGGATAGGACGGCAATATTTTCAATGATTTCATATTGGATAGCCATTATTCTTCTACCTCTTTCCTATTTAATTACTAAAACTTGACTTGCTGCTCGTTGTACAATCGTGCTGCTGACGCTCCCGAGAAAGAGTCTTTTTAAATTGCTGAGTCCACGATGACCAACAACTACCATATCAATCGCATGTTCTTCTACATAATCACAGATTGCAACTCCCGGGTTTCGTTGGGAAAAATCGGTTATGATTTCGGTGTGCACATTAAATCCGTTACCTTGTAACTCTTTTTTTATTTCTTCCAGTTTCGGATAGATGAGCTCGGCATCATTCATCGATAAATTACCACTTGCAGCCGTGCTATTACTCGTAATCCCCGGGGTTACTACCGTCACAATATAAAGATGGGAATCTTCAACTAATTTCGCTTGGATTTTTGCTTCATCAATTGCTTTTCTACTTAATAGAGATGTATCATAAGCAACAAGGATTTTCCGGCCCATGGACTTCTCTCCCTTCCGTCTCTTTATCTTACCAAACAATTAGACATTCTTACAATAACTACACTGGTACTAAAAATGCAATTCATTTTCTTATTTCCCTTGCTTCTAGTATGCTTCATGTATACTACACACAACCATCAGAATGGAGGGATAACGTGAGACAGGTAGTTAGCGATGTCATTCAATTTCGGGGAAGCCATGATGATTTTGGTCGATTTCAAGGAAAAGAATTACAGGACTCTCCCATTTTAAAAGCCCGCAGAAGACAATTGAGCAGCCGGGCAAAACACCATTATATCGTGGATGAAGAAAAAATCAGGCCAATCATCCAATATTTTAGTCCCGGCATCTGGAATGAATTACTCGGGCTTGCCGATGCCCTCGAACTATCTACTGAAGAGGCCCTCCGAGAGTTTGGCGGTTATTATTTTGAATACGGGAAGAGCGGCTGCTCAATATTGACTGGTAATCAGTTTATGATTCGAAACTATGACAATGACCCCATCACCTATGAAGGGCGTTACGTCCTTTATGCACCAACTGATGGCGGATATGCAACGATTGGTCCATCCATGCAAATTACTGGCCGGACGGATGGTCTGAATGAAAAAGGACTCGCCATGGGCTATAACTTTATTAATCGCCTCCGCTCAGATGATGGATTTGTTTGCAATATGATTGGCAGACTCGTACTGGAAAATTGCGCAACCGTTGATGAAGCAATTGAACTGCTAAAGGAAATTCCCCACCGTCACTCCTTCAGTTATTCCCTCGTCGACGCAACCGGAAAAACACTCGTCGTTGAAGCTTCTTCAAATGAAGTCGTAACAAGGGAAGGTACAATCTGTACGAACCACTTCGAGAAATTAACAAAGGAGAATCGTTACCGGATGGACGATTCCTTGCGCCGTTACGAAGCAATGGTCGATCAACAAGCAAATATCGACAATGTATATGATGCGTTTCGCATATTAAATGATGCCGATAAAGGGGTTTTCTCGAAGAATTACGGCGCTTGGGCAGGGACGATTCATACAGCAGCCTATTTACCAGTGCATATGCAAGCTTGGATCTCCTTTGGCCATGATCGCTTGCCACTTATTTTTGATTTCAAGAAATGGCTTGCTGGAGCCGATATAAATGCGAAACAAATCAAGGGTAAGTTGGAATCGACGAACGGATTCATCAATCGTTAAGCTTTTAACCTTCACCTTCATCCTTCATTTTTATTTCTTTTCTCCAAAAATATGATATATTTTAAAGAAAGAATTTTAGAGTGAAGGAGAATGGTATATGAGTTTACAAGATTTACTTGATTTCAATAAAAAATTTGTAGAAGAAAAAAGTTATGAGCCTTACCGAACAGATACATTCCCGAACAAGAAGATGGTTATTTTCACTTGTATGGAATCAAGGTTACTAGAGCTTTTACACCGGGCACTTAACTTGGAGAACGGTGATGCGAAAATCGTTAAAAATGCCGGCGCAATTATCCGTAAACCCTTCGATAGCATTACAAAGAGCATTCTTGTCGCTATTTATAAATTAAAAGCGGAGGAAGTAATCGTCATCGGGCACCATGACTGTGGCATGTCTGATGTAAATATTGAGGCGTTAAAACAAAGTATGATTGATCGCGGAATTAGTGAAGATCGTATTCAAACGTTAGAACATAGCGGTATCCATTTAGAAGAAGAATTTCACGGTTTTACGACGGTAGAAGAATCAGTAATGCAAAGTACAGAAATTATCCGTAATCATCCCTTACTGCCTGAAGGTATCAAAGTGCACGGCCTCGTCATTGACCCTGACACAGGTAAAGTTGATGTAGTGACACGGGATGAAGAATAATAAAAAGACTGAGTTGAAGTTAACATTTCAACTCAGTCTTTTTATTTGTATAAGAAACTATAAAATAAAAATGCTGTGATAACATGGGTATCTAGGGCTAGCCACGTCCGGCTCCAGCGCCCAACAACTATCAAACTTCACACTCCTCCAATCGATAAGTCAACATCAACTCACTGCCGTTCGTTGTGTTTCCTTTATCTCATTCCGGAGTGCTCCAGTTTGTACGTTGCTAAACGGGCGCTTTCGCCTTTGCATTTTATACTCTCCGATCTTTAATATAGAACGACATGATAAGGCCGATTAAGGATATAATTCCTGAGAAGATAAAGGAGATATTTACCCCATGAATCATTCCTTCAATCCCCTCTTCGGGTATCGTGAATGTTGTCATAATCGTTACCGGAAGTGCTGTTCCTATTGAACCTGATACCTGACGGAGTGTATTATTAACTGCCGTTCCGTGGGATATAAGGTCCGTAGGCAATACGTTAAGTCCAGCCGTTGTGACTGGCATCATCACCATCGAAATACCAACCATACGTAAAGCATGCGTGACCGCAATGTACGTAAATGACGTTTCTGGTGTTAAAACTGCAAACATAAATGTCGAAACAGTTAAGATGACCATCCCTGAAATCGCCAGCCATCTTGCTCCGTATCTGTCAAACAGCCGACCTGTAATCGGATTTAACAACCCTTGAATGACCGCTCCAGCAAGGAGAGCAAGTCCTGATTCAAACGCCGTAAATCCGAGCATCGTCTGCATATATAATGGTAATACAATTGCTGCTCCGATTACTGCGATGAACGTAATCATCCCGAGGATTGTCGAAAGAGTAAACATTTTATATTTCATTACCCGGAATTCTAAAATCGGTTGATCTAACTTGAACTGACGGGTAATGAACCAAGCGAGCGTGGTAATCCCTACTCCAAAGCCAATCAGGACTTCCATGCTTCCCCATCCGGCACTTCCAGCAATACTGAATGCATAAAGAATTCCTCCGAAACCGAATGTCGACAGAATAATCGAAAGCACATCCAACTTGGGCTTCGTCTGCTTCGTTACATTTTTTAATATAAAATATGCGAGAATGATGTCAACTATTGCGATTGGAAGAATCATCCAGAACAGCCAACGCCAGGATGCTGCTTCTACAATATAGCCGGAAAGAGATGGTCCGATTGCCGGTGCAAACGCAATAACAAGCCCGAACATTCCCATTGCTGTTCCCCGTTTTTCAATCGGGAAGATAAGCATGAGAATCGTCTGCATAAGCGGCATCATAATTCCAGCACCTGCTGCTTGTAAAATCCTCCCTAACAACAGTACTTCAAAGCTTCCTGATATTGCAGCTGTTAATGTCCCTAATGAGAATAAACTCATCGCTGTTAAAAATAAACTGCGGGTTGTAAACCGTCCGATAAGAAACGCAGTAATCGGAATCATAATCCCATTTACAAGCATGAAAACGGATTGCAACCACTGAACAGTATTCTCCGTCAAATCGAGATCAATCATTATTTTAGGTAATGCCGTTCCAAGTAATGTCTGGTTTAAAATTGCTACAAAGGCACCAGAAATAAGCACAATAACCAATGGTACACGATTGAAATTTTGGACACTTTGATCCTTTGTTAAATTTTCTCCCATATATTTATTCCTTCTTTCCTCATACGAATAGCTACACGTAACTTTATATTTTAGCATTATTTTTCTTTAGAAACAATCTTAACGACCACTAACCCTTTTTACTTTCTTAAAAACTTACGCTGTATTGAAGTAGTTAGTTTAGTTCTTCCCATTTTTGGATAAGTTAATAGATATCACGATGAAAAGGAGTTAAGCCTCTATGAAGAAAATAATGACATTATTTTTGATTCTGCTGCTATCCGCTGTTCTTGCAGCTTGTGGGAATAGTAATAAAGCGACAGAAACACCGAATAACGATACAACAACGGAAGAACCAAATGATGGTGCAGCTGGTGGAGACATAAATGATGATAATCAAACAGATGATAACAACGGAGCCAATAATAACCAAACGAAGGGAGACAGTGATCAGGCCGATTTCTCAAATGATTACGTCTTTACGAGTTTCGATTTAGAAGTTGATATTGAAAATAACGATGATGCAATCGATGTTGATTATGAAGTGGACATAGATGAGAATGAAACCGAAGCATCTTATGAGAACAAACCTGAAAACATCAATTTACGTGGAAACGAAGCAATGGAAGAGCTTGACAACATCTTCACTTCCTTCCAGTTTGATGAAAATACACCAGATGAAGAAGTGATCAACGAAGTGCTCCAAGCTTTCAACATCCCAGAAGATGCTGCCAAAGTCGATTTGGAAATTGAATATGGAGATAATGTGGAAAAAGAATATAGAAGATAAGAAATAATAAAGTGAAACTCATTCAGTGGGGGTTCCCTTACCTCCCCACTGAATGTTAGTTGAACAGAATCAGGTATTTACGGACTGTTTACCCCCTCCCTTCACATATTGGGCTTCCCTCATGTTTAGAGGGGGGGTATTACAGACCGTTAATACGTGATAAAACAATCGCACGGTGCTCTGGGAAGGGCGGTGCGATTGTTTTTGTCGATTTATTATAAAAAACCATTCTCCGTAACCAGATAATCGACGGGGATATCAAATGGCTCAGCTGGTACTTCCTCCACTAATTGGCCTGAATATAGTACCGAAACGGTTCGGTTAGGGAAATCTGTAAGGAAACGGTCATAATATCCCCCACCAAATCCAACCCGATAGCCGCGCTTATCAAATATAAGGCCCGGAACGATAAGTAGATCAATTTCCCGCTTTTCCACCTTTACTGTCTCATGCGGATTCGGTTCACGGAGATTGAAGTAACTTGCTTCCAATTGTTCAAAATCATCAAGCTGATAAAAATCAAGCCTTCTCTCCTCAGGGACACACTTCGGAACCGTGACCGTTTTTCCTTCTTGCCATCCCTTTCTAATCAGGGGTTCCGTATCCCATTCCAAACCACCGGAAACCGTGACCCCGACGGTACTGGCCTGATTCCAAAGGTCAGAGGAAGTGAGATTTTGAACTATTTTCTCCTCAATTTCCGCTCTTTCCACGCAGCTGAGGTTCGTTAATCTATCCTTTGCAAGATTCCTTAAATTGAGCTTATCCAACATCTCGCCCCCTCTTTATCATTAAAATAAACCAACAATTTTCCCTTCCGGTGTAACATCAATATTTTCAGCTGCCGGGATCTTCGGCAAGCCCGGCATTGTCATGACTCTTCCCGTCAAGACAACAAGGAAGCCCGCTCCCGCAGATACTTTCACTTGTTGGATAGTAATATGAAAATCCTTCGGCGCCCCTCGTAATGCAGGGTCATCTGATAAAGAGTACTGTGTCTTTGCCACACAAATCGGGAGCTTATCATACCCAAGCTTAACAAGCCTTGTAATCTCCCGCTCCGCCTCCGCTGAAATCTCAATTCCCCTTCCACCGTACACTTTCTGCACAAGCTTTTCAATCTTTGTTGGGATGGGATCTTCCAGACTATATGGATGACGCAAGGTGCTCTCCGTTTCACAAAGCTTTACGACTTCCCGAGCAAGGTCTTCCGCCCCTTTTCCGCCTTTTGCCCAGACATCGGAAAGAACTACATTCACACCGATTTCTTCACATTTTTTCCTTATCACATGAAGTTCTTCCTCTGTATCTGTCGGGAATTTATTAATCGCGACAACGGAAGGAATACCGAAAACATCCTGCATGTTTTCAATATGCTTAAGCAAATTAGGCAGACCTTCTTCAACTGCTTGAATATTTTCTTCATTCAAATCAGAGGCAGCTATTCCTCCGTGCAGTTTCAAGGCGCGGACAGTTGCCACAATTACAGCCGCATCAGGTGCGATATTAGCCATCCGGCTTTTAATATCAATAAATTTCTCTGCACCCAGGTCCGCCCCGAATCCAGCCTCGGTCACCGTATAATCCGCATATTTCAATGCAAGTTTTGTCGCCATAATACTATTACAGCCATGGGCAATATTTGCAAACGGTCCACCATGGATAAGGGCTGGTGTTTTTTCCAAGGTTTGCACAAGATTCGGCTTTAATGCATCCTTAAGTAAGGCAGCCATCGCTCCGTGAGCCTTGAGTTCGCCAGCTTTCACCGGTTCATCATCGTAATTGTAACCGATAATAATTTCTCTTAGTTTTTCCTTTAGTTCGTTTAGATCATTGGAAAGACAAAGGATAGCCATAATTTCGGAAGCGACTGTAATATCGAACCCATCTTCCCGTGGCACCCCATTCTTCTCCCCACCGAGACCATTCACGATATGGCGGAGTTGTCTATCATTCATATCGACTACACGCTTCCAAGTGATTTTCCGGGTATCAATATTCAATTTATTTCCTTGATGGATGTGGTTGTCGATAAGTGCAGCAAGGAGATTATTAGCAGCTCCGATTGCGTGAAAGTCTCCTGTAAAATGCAGATTTATATCTTGCATCGGGACAACTTGCGCATATCCACCACCGGCAGCACCGCCCTTTATTCCGAAAACCGGACCAAGTGATGGTTCCCTTAAAGCGAGCATTGCTTTTTTACCGATTCGCTTTAAGCCGTCACCGAGACCAACTACAGTCGTCGTCTTTCCTTCACCTGCGGCCGTCGGGTTGATTGCCGACACAAGAATGAGCTTGCCGTCGGGAGCTTCGCGCATTTTTTGTAAAGCGGTAAAATTTACTTTCGCCTTATACTTCCCATACAATTCAATATCACTCTTGTCAAATCCTGCTTGATCGGCAATTTTCGTTATCGGCTCCATTTCAACAGATTCTGCAATTTCAATATCTGTTTGATAGGTCATCTGCTTACTCCTCCTTTATAATCAACCTTGCTAACTATTTTTTATTACTCAAATTGGATTACTTTTATCCCTAGGATGCGCATCCGTTAACCGAGCAACCGAATCGCTATTATGGCTCTAAAAAAAGAAACGGGCGAAGTTATTTTCACTGCTGAATATAAGCAATTAGCAGTATTTATTCATGTATATTCCATATCATTCGAATTGTATGTATAGTATGTCCTTCTAATTCATCATCAAATTCAGAAATCTTATAAAATCCTTTCCGTTTGTAGAACTGGATTGCTTTTATGTTCTGACGTTCCACATGAAGGGAAATCTTGTCCGCAGCTAATTGATCGCTCCCAATCTCTAATAGGGCACTGCCGATTCCCTTTCCCTGGTATTCCGGATGTAGATAGATCGCGTGTAAGTGAACGCTGTCATCTGAGTATACTTGCGAATAATTAGCAAACCCAATAAGTTCTTGATTGATTAATGCTACATAAAAGTTCGAATTTCTCCGCTGCTTTTTCAACATCTTCACGCTGTAAGCCTGATTCAAGAAACTTTCCTGAATTTGTGACGGAATAATTCCTGTATAAGTAGAATTCCAGCTGATTTTAGCAATATCCTGGATTGCCGGAATATCTTTTCTCTTCATCTTCCGAATCGTTAAGTCCATCCTACTCACCTTGCCATTTATTTCCTCGTTCTTCTTCATTTCCGTTTCGCTTTCCGTTCGTGATGCTCTTCAAGTATGGCCTGGCCGACTGTTGAGGCCTCAATTCCTTTCTTCACCCCAGCAGCGATAACAAAGTATAAAATAATAAATGGGACAACAAATACAAACAAATTTAATAACGATGCCAAAACATTCACAAGCTTACCCCCTCTCTATTATTATACTTATTTCTCCAGCTCTGTTCCATCTATTTCAATCCTTGATTGTTTTGCAAGTTAATCCAGTAATCCGGGTCAGTCATTTGAATTTCTTCTACAATGTCATCAAGATCCATCGGTGTAATGAAATAAATCGGATAATCTTCGTTTGTTTTCTTTGCCGCCTCATAAAAATAACGGACGCTCCCAGGGTACTCTTCATCCATCAGCAAAAGGCTCGCATCACTTTTCTCAACAAACCATGCATCCCGTGCTCGGAATTGGTAAGGACCTTTGTAGTCGCCAACATATAACGGCTTATAAAAGTCTGCTGTCATCACCATTTCCTGATATTTCTCCTGAAGCATTTCAGGCCAGCGCTTGTCCTGATTTTCAAAAGCAGGGAAGATCGCCAGCTGAACTTCATACTCCTCTTCTTTTAAATCAAGCACAACTTCAGCTGTCCAGAGCTCCACCCCCATCTGACCGGATACGATCACCCATTCCAGTCCCTCTTCGATAAATCCGATAATTCTCTTCCTTATCGCTGCTTTGATAATATGAACTTTCGGATCATTCTCTTTAAAAATTCCCATTTCAAGTGATTTATAGCCACTTACATGTAATACTTTCATTTATTCACCTCTTATCAAATAGTCCACTAATTAAAAATAGGCTGAAACGATTAAGTTCCAGCCTGACTTCGCTACTATCTTAACACCACTTACCGTGCTTATGCCAATGATGACCCTGATGCATTCCATAACCCGGCTGAGTTGCCCCCATGACCTGGCCTGGTCCTGCACCAGGACCCATGCCATATCCAGGTCCCATGCCATACCCACCTGGGCCTCCCGGAGGACTATACGCACCCGCTACTTGATTTGGTCTTGGTGGGGTTTCGAAAGCTCCGCCGAATTGGTCTACACTGCTGCAAGTGTTTTGCACGGAAGTTGAATGCGGATAAAAATGCTTATTTTTCACAAGATGATGCTTCATAACAGTGGTGTGCGATGGATGCACATGGTTTACTGTACTCTCAGAGAATTTGTTGACACAGTTATGCTTTGTTGGATATACAATCGTTTTACATGCATGACAGCCACAATGCTGCCCGTGATGATGCCACATGATTTATTTAATCCCCTTTCTGTTATAGATTCACTACTAACCTATGACAGTAGCCGGCAGAGTGTATAAGCAAGTACCCAGCTTTCAGGAAAATATATATGTTCGCCCGTTTCGCCAAATCATGATTCAATAATGGGCAAGTAATCCTTTTTCCATCGCCACTCTTTCACAATAAATGAATACGCCAAGTCCAAGAGCGAAATAGAACAAGGCACTTGCAAGCAGAACAAGGAAATCATTCATGGCAAATTGACTGAGGCTGACACCATGAATCATCACTTCCCGGACCATATCGAACCCTTTAACAAATGGCAGGAACTGGATGATTGGTGACAAGGATAACGGGATAAAGGCGAGTGCCATTAAGATGAACTGCAGAATTTGCAAAAATGCTTGCACCTGCTTCAATATAATGGAAATACCTGCGATGATGAAACTGATGCCAAACATACCAACAAGGGTGAGCAGCATAATCGGCACCAGTGTTACTACATCTATATTCAACCATTGACCGGCAGTTGCCATCGACACGTAAAGCAAAGCAATAACAATCGTTAAATTGATGACCGTCGTCGATAGGAGCCGTGCTGCCATTATTCGCCAGATCCCCATTGGCGACATCGATAGCTGCTCCAGCGTTCCCCGCATTGCCTCATTAATGACTTCGTATCCGATACTATTGATAATTGTAATTGTTAAAAACCAAAAAATGTAATTCACAATTACATATTGCGTATTCGCATCCTGGGTTGTCGGATCGCCAACCATCTGGATCACTCCGAACAAACCTAGAAAAATAATGTAAAAGGTTAAAATCATCGCAATTGTATTTGGTAAATAACGTTTTAATTCCAGATACTCTTTTTTCAAATTTGCCTTAAGAAGGTTGAGCCAAGCCATTTCCGCCTTCCCCCTTTACTATTTTCATAAAGATCTGCTCGAAGTTCACCATTTCCCTGTCAATGGACTCCACCGGTGTTTTCGCCAGCTTTAATAGATCAAATAGATCATAGAATTCCTCATTTCCTGCTAAATCCACTTCAATGACTGCTTGTAAATGGTCTGTTTCTTCATATTGATGAGCTGGGAATTTCTCACGTAAAAGACGTTGCTGTTCCGTAGTAAGCGGCGCACCTAATGTGAGCTTATAGTTCCTCACGGCAAAAAGTTTTAATAAATTATCGATTTTTTCATCAATGACAATTTGTCCTTGATTGATAATAACCGTGCGTTCACAAATATCCTGGATCACATCCATATCGTGGGAACTGATAATAATCGTTTTCTTAGCATCCTTCACAATCTGTTTTAAAATTTCCCGGACCTCATAGCTTGTTTCTATATCGATTCCAAGGGTAGGCTCATCAAGTAAAATGACCTCCGTATCAGCAAGCATCGCCACTGCAATCGCCAGTTTTTGCTGCATGCCGCGGGACAATCTATTGACGAGTTCATGTTCCTTCTCTTTCAGATGGAAGTCACGCAAGAATCTCTCAATTTTTCCCCGTACTTCCCGGTTACTCTTTCCGCGGTTCCCTGCAAAGTATTCCAGATTTTCTCTTACTGTCAAGCGCCAATACAAATTACGGTTTCCTTCGAGCACAGCACTAATATGCCGGAGAGCTTTCAACCGATTCTTTTTGTTATCAATCCCCTTGATGGTAATTGTCCCTTCATCCTGACGCAGCAGACCACAAATCATTTTAATTGTTGTCGTCTTCCCCGCCCCGTTCGGACCGAGCAACCCAAGTATTTCACCAGGATACACGGCAAAGGAAACATCTGACACCGCTTGGGTGAATTCATTTGTCTTCCGCTTCTTGTATTGTTTATGGAGATTATGTACCTCGACAATCGGCTCCATCCTTCCATCCCCTTTTCGTATCATTTACATGTATTGTAAGATAAGAAAACATCTACGAATACACTCCTTAGCAGGAACACTTCTCAGCCTTAAGACTGAAATTTGTTCTTTTGAAATAACGGACCGTCATATACGTACGTATGGTACTCGCCCGATTCACCAAGTGGACAAACATCAAGCTTCACAATGTCCTCGATAAAATGTTGATCTATCTCTCTTCCAAGCCAATCTTTTGGAAGCTTTTCTTCATCCAGCTTTATGATTTCACTTTTATAGCCGGTCTTTACAAAGTCATGGAGCAAATCAATCGAACGCTCCTTCTTCGTCCATAACGGATAGATTGCTTCGAGATTTACCGATTGTGCAAGTTCTTCCCCCCACTTACGGTGCCCTTCCAGATAAATATCACCAAAAGCAATTCCGTCCAACTGATACGTTTCCTTTATTTCTTCAAGTCTTCGTTTATAATCTGTGGTGTAATTTTCAAAATCGGTAACGACCCATTCGATTGGTATATTTAAACGTGCCGCCTGATCTTCCAGCCGCTTTAATTTCTCGCCGTGAGCAACTGTTTCCCCGCTCTCGTTCCACACAGTCGTCATAAGGCAAACGACCGTAATCCCTTGTTCTATCATCCGGTGCAGGGCAAACATAGAATCTTTCCCACCACTAAAAGATAATACTGTATTTGTCATTTTTTCTTTCTCCTTTCCGTTATATTACCTATTCTACAAGAAATATCGATTCCCTTCCCGATCGGTATATTACTGTTCACCAGCCCCCACTATATTTTTCGGTAGGGGATGAATACAAGGATATAGGCGAAAGAATAAATATTTTATTCCTCCATTCCCGCTAAATATATAGAAAAATTATTATTTCTCCTATAATGGCAAAATTAACCTAATTAATCAATTACATCCCGGCCAAAAATTTAGCTCTGGTGATGGATTAAAAAAAGTGAAATTCATTCAATGGGGGTATTACAGACCTTTAATACGGGATAAAGGTGAGGGGGCAAGAGATTTTATAGATAAACCCTCCCCCCTCTTGGCAAGAGTAACCAATTAAATGTTATTCTTGCCAGGAACTTTTACGCCTCTTTTGTTTAGAGCTGGAGCGCCTTTTCAGTTCCTCTTCTAGTTGATAAATAAAATGCGGGTCCAGATCCAGTTTTTTGGCTTTGTTATAAGCGCAAACAAGACCGCCATTTGATAACTTCCTCAGCTCATTCATGATCACACCCCCTTTCTTAGGCTTAAGATACGGGTTGTTTACGCAAAAAGCGAGGATGAGTTTACCTAAATCGACAATTTATTTACACGTGTTTAAATTTATTCTACAAAATGTGGGATGAAAAAATGGACAACAAAAAGGAACGAGAAATGGATCGATCTCGTTCCTTGTAAAATATAGGTATTTCTATATTTTCTTTTCAGAAACAAACAGGCAGGCGGTATCTAACTGCCTGTTTGTTTGTTAGTTTTGTCCATTTTGCTCTTTTAACAAATCGCGGATTTCGGTAAGTAATTGTTCCTGTGCATCAACTTCATCTTCTTCCTCTTCTTCTTTCCGCCTAAATTTATTCAAAATCCGGATTGCCATGAAGATAGAGAAGGCAATGATTAAAAAGTCAACAAATGACTGGATGAAACTTCCATACATCACTTCAGCATTCCCTACGGTTATTTTCAAACCAGTGAAATCAATTCCTCCCGCAAGCATACCAATCAGTGGTGTAATAATATGATCAACAAAAGAAGTTACGATTGCGTTAAATGCAGCTCCAATCACAACTGCTACCGCTAAATCAACGACATTTCCCTGAAAAGCAAATTCTTTAAATTCTTTCCACATCTAAACTCTCTCCATTTCCTTAAGACTAAATCGAATAAACCAAGAACACTCGTGACTTCAGCCATGAGATGAATTGGTTTGGTTTTGACTTTTTCTCACTTTTTCTACGTCCTGTATACTAGTAAATAAAGTGAGGTGAATGTCGTGTTAAGACATAAAGCATATAAGTTTCGAATGTATCCAAATCAAGCTTAACAATTTTTAATTGCTAAAACAATGGGTTGTTCCAGATTTGTATATCATCACTTTCTTGTCCTTTGTAAGTGGAATAAGCTCAAAAAGGCTTATCCTACAACGCTTGTTCGGCTATGCTCCCAAAAATGAAACGGGAAGAAGCTAAATGAAGTCGGGCAGCATTGCCCTTCAATCTTTCATCAGAAACCTCGCTGATTCTTCCTCCCGTTTCTTTAAGAAACAAAACAACAAATCAAACTTCAAAAGTAAAAACAATCCGGCGTAAAGCTATACAACAAAAAACGTGAATCGCACATGAGAGGTAATCATTCAATGAAAAATGCACTTATTTAAGTACTCCCCATCTTCTATGGTATCATAGTTAGTAGCATGAAATAGGAGCTGAAGTAAAATTGTTGAAAGACAATCGATTCAAAGGGTTAACTGCCAATGATATCAAGCAGGATGTGATTGCTGGTATTACAGTTGGCATCGTAGCAATCCCTCTTGGAATGGCATTTGCAATTGCGTCAGGAGTGAAACCGGAATATGGCTTGTATACGACGGTCATTGCGGGGATTCTTGTTGCATTGTTCGGGGGGTCAAGATACCAGATTGCCGGTCCAACAGGAGCCTTTATCCCTATCCTGCTTGCGATTGTTTTAGAATTCGGTTATGAGGATTTGCTGATTGCAGGATTTATGGCCGGAATCATCCTCTTGATTATGGGTTTTTTCAAGCTAGGGAATCTGATAAAATTTATTCCTCGTTCTGTCACGATTGGGTTTACTGCCGGAATTGCCGTCATCATATTTTCAGGACAGATTGAAAACTTCCTCGGTTTAGCAGGCATGGAGAAGAAAGAATATTTTCATGAAACAATGCTGCAGATTTTTGATAAGTTGCCGACGATGAATTGGTACAGTATTTTAATCGCCGTTCTTGGGGTTGTTATTCTTGTTTTCGTGCCTCGTATTTTCCCGCGTGTACCAGTATTGCTAGTAGCACTCATTATTCCAGCACTAGTTGCGTATATATTTTTCCCTGGAAAAGTTGATACGATTGGAACAGCTTTTGGAGGAATTTCGCAAAGCTTACCAAGCTTGCACATTCCGGAAATTACGTGGAATAAAATCATTAATCTCCTGCAACCGGCGTTTGTTATTGCGATGCTTGGCGGGATTGAGTCCTTACTATCTGCTGTTGTCGCCGATGGAATGACCGGTAAACGGCATAATTCGAATCGGGAGCTTGTCGGGCAAGGTCTTGCCAACGTCATCACACCTTTGTTTGGTGGGATACCGGCAACAGGTGCGATTGCCCGGACCGCGACAAATATTAATAGCGGTGCAGTCAGTCCATTATCCGGCGTGTTTCAGGGTGTATTTGTCTTGGCTACGATTCTTGCCTTTGCACCTTTCGCCTCCCATATTCCGCTTGCCAGTATGGCACCGATCCTTATGCGGGTTGCTCTTAATATGAGTGAATATAAATCGTTCGCCCATATTATTCGCTTGAGATCGAGTGACTCTTTAGTCTTAGCGGTTACGTTTTTGCTTACGGTATTCGTTAATTTGACGGTTGCAGTACAGTTCGGTTTACTGCTTGCAATGGTTTCCTTTGTGAAACGGATGAGTGAAGTGCTTGGTGTAGAGAAAGTCATTCCGAGTCATTTGAAAGATGAGCAGGCTTTAAAAGACGAGAAATTGACTGCCAAATGTCCACAGCTTGCATTTTTCACCATTGAAGGTCCATTGTTCTTTGGAGCGGCTGATAAATTTGAATCCACGATCACCCGCTCAATCAACCAGAAACCGGAAGTACTCATTTTGAAAATGAAGCATGTTTCCTATATAGATGCAACAGGCGGCAATAACTTCACTAGCCTTATCCGCGACTTCCGGAAAACCGGGGGAACTACTTTACTTGCAGAAGTCAATCCTGATGTGCTCGAAGCTATGAAGGTAAGTGGATTATATGAAGAAATTGGTTCTGATCATATCTTCAATGACGCAAGCAAAGCAGTCGACTACGCACTGCATATCATCAACGTACCAAAATGTTCCCGCTGCGGTAAAAAAGGAGCAACCGCCTGTCAAGTCTTCCAAGAAAGCCAAAAACTCCAATCTTCATAGCGGGACACTGGGATCAGAGCATTTGTCCCAATTTCGGTTTTTCGAAAAAAATTAAAATAAGTTTGCAATTAGTAAATAATAGTGCTATACTAATGGTAATTATTTTGGTTCGGTGATTATAAGGATAGAAAATAACACTGGTTGTTATCGTCTTGAATTGGCAACTTGAACAAAATAGTAATAAACGTGCAACACGCACATGGAGGTATTTTAATGAACACAGGTTCAGTAAAATGGTTTAACGCAGACAAAGGTTTCGGTTTTATCGAAGTTGAAGGTGGAGACGATGTATTCGTACATTTCTCAGCAATTCAAGGCGAAGGATTCAAAACTTTAGAAGAAGGTCAATCTGTTTCTTTCGATATTGAAGAAGGTAACCGTGGACCACAAGCAGCAAACGTTGTTAAATTATAAGACGCGCTAAAAAAAGCCTTTCCGAATTTCGGGAAGGCTTTTTTTATGTTTCATTTTTGTTTTAAGTGGGACAAAACCTCTGACCCCACTGTCCCATTACTTCGTGTATTCATCTGTTAATGTGGTGACGATTTGTTTCTTACGAGAGACGACACCTCTTAGTAAGGCACGGTTATTTTCGAGGTTCACGTTGAATCCGGTTGCGACATTCGCTTGTCCGTTTCCAAGTGCAAGGACTTCTGAATCATTATTTAAAATATCCGTTACGACGAATAAGAAAAGATCGAGATTTTTCTCCTCAATGATGTTATTGATTTCAGCCTCAATCTCACCTTGTTTTTCATAAATTGCATTTAAATCAACCGTGTTAATCTGGGCGATTTCAACTTTCGAATCCCCCATTGTAAATTCTTTTGCATCCATTGTAAGCAGATCAACAATCGATTTATCACTTAAGTCCGCTCCAGCCTTCAACATGTTCAAGCCATAAGTTTCTAGATTCACTTCCGCAATCTCAGCTAATTCTCTTGCAGCGGCTACATCTTCCTCTGTACATGTCGGTGATTTAAGCAGTAGCGAATCTGAAATGATTGCTGACAGTAGTAAACCTGCCATTTCTTTAGAAAGTTCCACATTATTTTCTTTGTACATTTTATTTAGAATCGTTGCCGTACACCCAACTGGTTCAGCGCGGAAATAAAGCGGCTCTTTCGTTTCGAAGTTAGCAACGCGGTGGTGGTCTACCACTTCTACAATTTTCGCATGTTCAATGTTGTCTGCACTTTGCTGGAACTCATTATGGTCGACTAATACGACTTCTGCACCATCCTCTAGCCTTTCTAGTAATGCTGGTGCATCCACTTTGAAAAACTCAAGTGCATACTCGGTTTCTTTACTCACTTCTCCTAATCTGCGGGCTTCCACTTTTTCACCAAGTTTTCCTTTTAAATCTGCATAAACCAGTGCCGAGCAAATCGTATCGGTATCTGGATTTTTATGTCCAAAAACTAATTTCGTCATGACGTCTTCTCCTTTATACACGTATTCATTATGTAATTTCGTTTGAAATCTAATCAAATTCTATCACACGAACCTCCCTCTTTCAATTATCGACAAATAGGAGTTTAACGAAATTCAGGCGGAACCCAGCACAATATTTTACATTTTATTTGTGAAAGGCTAAACTAGGTTAAGAGTACGTACAACGTGAAGAACTTATTTTTTACAAGGAGGATGTACAATGTCAAGAAAACAATTCAACTTGGCAAGAACTGCTTTAATTAATTTTATGGATCATATAAATGAGGAAACGGCAGACGTTCAGGCAAAACCGTTCAACAATACATTACGCTGGCACATCGGCCATGTTCTCACCTTTACAGAAAAATTGTTATTCCGCTATCCGAAGAAATCAGACAACATTCCGGAAAATTATGCGGATCTATTTGGCCCAGGTACAAAACCGAGTGATTGGACAGAAGCAGCTCCAACATTGGAAGAATTGAAGAAACATTTACTAGACCAGCAGGAGCGAGTGAATAATTTCGATGACCTGTTCTGGAAAACAAATGTAACCTTTAAAGTACCATTCGGCAGTATTGAAACATTTGGTGACTTGCTCATCATGCTCGGCCATCATGAAACGGAGCATCTTGGAAAAATGAAAGCCATGCTTCAAGTTGTGAATGCGGAAGTATGACGAAGAAAATAATTATAATCGGAGGCGGTATCGCCGGTGCAAGCTCAGCCTATTACCTTTCTAAAGAAGGAGTAGACGTAACGCTTATAGACCGTAGCGATACTGGACAGGCAACCGATGCCGCAGCAGGAATCATTTGCCCCTGGCTTGCCCAGCGCAGGAATAAAGCATGGTACCGGCTAGTGAGGATGGCTGCGAAAATGTATCCAGATTTAATTAAAGAACTGGAAGCGGCCGGCGAAACCGATACCGGTTATAAACAGGTCGGTGCCTTAAGCCTTCACAATGATGAGAAAAAATTGCACGCAACAATCGAGCGCGTATCAAAGCGCCGGGAAGAAGCCCCCGAAATTGAAGCGATCGAACTTCTCGATGAAGCTGCAGCAAAAGAGAAATTTCCACTTCTAAACGACGGATATCAAGCCATATTTGTCAGTGGTGCTGCCCGAGTAGATGGTCGTAAATTAAAAGATGCATTGATCCGCCGCGCAAGGAAAAATGGTGTAAAACTCATTCAAGGAAACGCCGAGCTTTTAGTAGAAGGAACTCAAGTGCGCGGTGTCCACGTGAACGGTGAAAAGCTAGCAGCTGATCAAGTAATTGCAACAACGGGAGCCTGGATGAATGAACTACTGGAACCTTTTGGTGTGGAAGGATTATATGTAAGGCCGCAAAAAGCGCAAATCCTACATCTTCATTACGACAAATTGGAAACAGGTAATCTCCCAGTCATTAAGCCACCAACGAATCAGTATTTACTGAGCTTTGACGATCACCGCTTCGTCATGGGCGCTACTACTGAAAGCAAGGTGGGTTATAATACAGATGTAACTGCAGCTGGAATCCATGAGATTTTAACGAAAGGCTTGGAAGTTGCCCCCGCTCTAAAGGATAGCGCAATTATTGAAGCACGGGTTGGCTTTAGGCCAATGACAGAAGGATCACTTCCAGTAATTGGTTCATTACAAGGTCTAGACGGTTTACTCTATGCAAATGGTCTCGGTGCTTCCGGACTTACTGCCGGTCCCCTGATGGGCCAGCAACTTGCTAAACTTGCCCTTGGGGAAGAAACTGATCTAAACTTGGAAGATTATCACCTATAGAAAAATGTGGGTCCTTAAAGTTGGCCCACATTTTTTATTTGACAAATAAATACTGGAAAATTTGTCTGCATCTCTCACGCGAATGGAATCCCCCACTCATCTATCGCATTTAAAGTCAGTTAAACATTATCCCATCTTCCAGTAAGATTTGTCTTGAGCATACAACGAGATTAGCTCAATTCTTTCTTTACAGGAACTTGCCCTTCCCTATCTAATTTCCCTTCTATCTTTTTAATCAATGACTTAAAAAAGAGGTAAGATTGCTGAAATATTGGGCTTTGGATAAACGTGAACAGGAAAGTGAAGATAAACACCGGACCACCTACAGCAATACCAAGTACAAGAACGAGTGTCTCCACGATAATTCGCACCCGACTGATTGAGATTCCCGTTTTATCCGACAATGAAAGCATAAAGCCGTCCCTCGGACCTGAACCGACTCCACCAGCATTATACATACCACCACCGAAACCCATCACAACAATTCCGGCTAAAATAATCAGAATGTCTATCCAGCGATTCGTTGCTGCGGGTAGAAAATCCAGCCACATATAAAAGTCTACAAATAATCCAACGAGAAAAGCATTAAAAAATGTTCCTAACCGGATATACCCCCGGTCCATTATGAGGGTAATCAGGATCAGTAATCCGGAAACGATAATCGCCCATGAACCGATCGATAAGCCAAAATGATGGAAAAATGCAACATTTAGAACATCCCACGGGTGAATCCCAAGATGCTGCACATTAATCGTTAATGTAATTCCCATACTGAATATCATAACCCCGACAAGGAAAAAAGCCCACCGAATCGTCTGCTTCAAGACCTAATCCCCCTTTTCCGATTATACCTTTGCACATACTATACCATATTCAGACTATCTTTCGGATTGCTTTTTATTCTGGCCCCCTTCACGCAAAGTTTTTATCACGTATTAACGGCCTGTAATACCCCTTCCCTAAACACGAGGGAAAACCATTATGTAAAGGCCGGGGATAAACAGTCCGTAAATACCTGATTCTGTTCAACTAACATTCAGCGGGGGAAGGATACTCCCGCTGAATGAGTTTCACTTTATCGAAAAACAAAATAGGCACCGCCTGCATAGGATAACAAGAAAAGTATAATTGAAAGGAAATGATAGAAATGTACTATGGTTACTATCCATACCCCAACTATCCTCAAGGCTACTATCCATACCCTTACCCTTATGAACAACCGGTTTATTCAGATATGGACGAAGACAGGGATTATTATCCGTTACCTGAAGAGGATATGGAAAGGCAGGGGGACCAAGGTGGGCAGCCGTACGTATTTAATATTGAACATGCAACCGAGCGGAACCGGGCATTCCGGCGGGCAATTTGGACTGGTACTCATCTCCAGCTCACCCTGATGCGGATTATGCCAGGAGAAGACATCGGGCTTGAAATTCACCCAGATACAGACCAGTTTTTACGAATAGAAGATGGACGCGGAGTTGTGCAAATGGGGCCCCAGCATAATCAATTAACATTCGAACGGCGGGTTCGTGAGGATGACGCAATTTTAGTTCCAGCCGGTACATGGCATAACATTATAAATACCGGAAGAAAGCCTCTACTCCTTTATTCCATTTATGCACCTCCAGAGCACCCAAAAGGAACGGTGCATCAGACAAAGGAAATAGCGATGCAGGAGCACCGAGAAGAAGAATAAATCCCCCTTATATGAAACAGCCGTATGCTCTTTACCTTGCATACGGCTTGTCTAATTATCGATTTGCGAAAAATTCTTCTGCGCGCTGGAGGAATACTTCCTGATCTGGTGATAGATCGTATTCTTCCTCAATCGCATCAACTGGGCACACCGCTTTACAAGCTGCACAGTCAATACATACATCAGGATCTATATAAAACTGATCGGGACCTTCTTCAATACAATCAACCGGACATACGCTTACACACTCTGCAGCTTTTTCCGACTGACATGCTTCTAGAATAACAAAAGCCATTTATTTTCTACCTCCTTAATAGCTATAGTCTCTCTTCTATTTATGATAGAACTTTATTTAATGAATGTAAATAAAATCGATTGATTGCAAGGATGAATTTTGAGTAGCCAAATACCTACAGTACATCTGTAAAGTAAAATTCGAAGAGTTAGGAGGCTTCTTATCGATCGAATGGGTATAAAATTTAACTTACCCGAAAGGTTTGGGAGCTCTTTATCATACGAACGAACATAAAGATCAACTTTTCAAGGGATTAGAGAGCTTCTTATCATGCGAGCAAACGGAAAATCAAACCGTTCATGAAATTAGGAGACCCCTTATCATGCGAGCAAACGGAAAATCAAACCGTTCATGAAATTAGGAGACCTCTTATCATGCGAGCAAACGGAAAATCAAACCGTTCATGAAATTAGGAGACCCCTTATCATGCGAACAAACGGAAAATCAAACCGTTCATGAAATTAGGAGACCCCTTATCATGCGAACAAACGGAAAATCAAACCGTTCATGAAATTAGGAGACCCTTTATCATGCGAGCAAACGGAAAACCAAACCGTTCATGAAATTAGGAAGTTCCTTTTCATCCGAATGGATAAACTTCTCTATGCATTCGGCCGAATACAAATCTATCAAACATAGTGAGTCCATTTTTTTGTCCCAACCGATTTAAAATTCGTTGATAATACTCTGTAAATGATGTTCTTAGGTACAAGCTCTCCGCACCAGTGAAAAATCTGGTGTGTTGTTAGCCTTTCATTTGGAAACAATAGTTGAAATTCGCTGATCGAACGCAGCACGGCTGTTGTCACAGATTCCTTATAACCGCAAACTCCGCATACACAAGTTCTTTTTACTAATCTCATCGATAAGCCTTCACAGGCTGTACAAGTTATTCCTTTATCCAATTCGGCATATTCCACCTCAGGTAATTTCTGAAATGGTGATTCTTTTTTTGCAAGTTCCACTAACCGGGAAGCTAATCTTCTTTCAGAAGCCGTCACATTCCCAGCCTCGTGCATAAGAAATGAGACATGTCTTTCAATCTGATTAGGAAAAATAGCAGGGATATCGAGTGGGGATTGATAAAGAAAGAATGTCGGATGGACGAAGACAACATGGGATTCAATGGGAGTATTCGAACCGATACTTAAAAGCATTTGCCGCAGAATTGATTCAGCTCGACTTAATTGGTGAAACGGATTGATTATTTCCTGGCGGGGTATTTTATAAAACTTATCATTATCAAAATAATAATCCCCTTCAAAATTCTTCACTTCATATAAATAAATTTTACTTCGTGTGATTAACAAACAATCCACCTAGAAAGTTGTTTGATTGTACTCAAGAAGCAAGTCCGTTAGAATAATAGAATCATTCTTTAATTTCCCTATGGATTGAGAAAATAACAACTCACCTTCAAAGCCTCGTTGGAGGTTGAAATAATATCTCTTTTCCTTACTCGTTAACCTTTTCCTTTTACTTAAAGTTTCCAAGAAATTTAATTCCTTTGGTTTTCTAACAATTGCAGTACTCATTTTTCATCTCCTTCTTATTAAAAATAACTCATATCTATGTCTAATTATATTGCATGTTTTATTATTCTGCCTATTGAAACCACCCTCTCCAACACGCAGGCAATCATTAGAAAAATAAGAGACTGATTTGAGTCAGCCCCACATTACTTATTTCATATGTCCACATACCATTCGATAATATGGTCGCTTGGTTTCGCATCAAAATGGGTGTCATATCAATATCTAGAAAAATATCATCCGGTTCTTCGCGTAAAATAAACTTTTCCCTTCCAGCGGGTTAATGACTGAACAATTACTTCAACTCCTGCTATTTTTACTAACTGCCGTTTCAGGTAACTTAAGGCTAACTGTTCATCATCAATATAAGCAACACGCATGTCGCCCCCCTATATTACTAGTTATATTTCACCATATTTATAATCAAAAAAGGGGGTAACGTTATCAATTGTCGGAATTCCCCCACGTAGCTTTCTCCGCACATCCCTCCTCTATTTTCATACAATACTTTAGATATGAAAAAGGAATGGATGCGATGCTTTATTATACTGGTTTATTTTTATTAATTATTGCAGTAAGTCTTGATGGACTTGGGGTTGGCATAAGTTATGGAATTCAGAAAACCCGCGTCCCGATGTTTGCAATAACGATTATTATGCTTTGTTCAGGGGTTACCGTTTTTGCCGCGATGTCAATTGGTGAGGGGTTAAAAGTTATCATTCCACCAACTGTTTCTGAAAATATTGGGGCACTAATACTAATTTCCCTAGGTATTTTTACCTTATACAATATAATCCGGAAAAATAAAACAAAACAAGAAGAAACCCAAAATAATTCGATGCTTACAAATGTAAAAAAAGTGTTTCGTTCACCTAAGCAAGCTGACTTGGACCGTTCCGGAACAATTTCAAAGCCAGAAGCAATCCTTCTTGGCATGGCGCTCTCACTCGATGCTTTCGGGGCAGGGTTTGCAGCAAGTCTGCTGCACTATTCGGCATTCCTTACAGCTGTGCTCGTCGCAATGATGAGTGGGATTTTTCTCATCGTCGGATTAAAGATCGGGCTGCTTCTATCGAAATACGAAGACATCCAATTCTTCACCCTACTCCCATCCCTCCTCTTAATTGGCATCGGATTATTCAATTTAATAACATGAAATCTAAAAAGCTAGGATTTTCTTATTCAAAAGAATCCTAGCTTTTATTAACATAAGTGAATTAAATTAAGATACACTGGATAACTGGAATTGCTAGCAGCAACCCCATCCGGTTCCTGCACCTGTTTTTACAATTGCAATAAATTCAATACGACGGAAATAGAGATGACACTGACGACCGTCGCTATAAAGGTCATACTTGAAACGAGTTCTGGTTCACTATCGAACTCAATTGCATACATCGTCGTCGTTGCTGCAGTTGGCATTGCAGAAATAATGATTAACACTCCCCCGACAAGTGGATCGATATGAAACAGTTTCACGAACAGATAAGCAATAACTGGTGCCCCGACCATTTTCAGCGTTACACTGGAAGCAATCACTTGCCAATTCAAACGTAAAGAGGTCATAGATCCGAGCTGCATGCCAAGCACAACCATCATCACTGGGATTGAAGCCTCCCCGACCATCGAGAGCATGGAATGGATCGATTCCGAGATTGGTACCTTCAGATATTGAAAGGCAACACCAAGTATTGCTGCATATGTAGTCGGCATTTTCATCACATTAAGAAATGCCGTCTTCACTCCGTCCCTTCCCCGGGAAGCATAATAGATCCCGAAGAAGTTATTCATCAACCCTTGAATAACCATAATGAATACGGCATATGGAAGAGCAACCGTTCCGACACTAAAGAGAACAACCGGCAACCCGTAGTTCCCCGAATTCATAAATCCTGTCGCAAGGATTGCTGCACTTTCCGTTTTATCTGGCCATTTGAATATTTTACCTAAAATTTTATTTAAAATAACCATGATTCCAAATAAGACGAGCATATAAATAATAATTACTAAATAGCCACTGTCAAAATCCGTATCATACAATGTAATAAAAACAAGCGCCGGTGACAAAATATAAATCGTCACTGCCGAAACAGAACGCACACTCATCGGGCGTAATCGCTGCAGGATAAAGCCTGATAAAAAGACTAGCATAATTGGGATAATAACTTGAATAAATAAAGCCAAAACTCATCGCTCCAGTATTTTTTAGTCACCTCTTCTATTTTACCACAGTATAGGATAGGATGAATCTCTTCTGCTTTTTTCTGTACTGTGATACGATGAGAAAAACAGCTAAAAATAGATGTTCAAAAAGGATGAACAAAAGCTTAAAGAAAGAAGTGTGAAAGATGCATCTTCCATTAGGTAATCATATAACGATGACCGTACTCAGGAAAATTGAAACCGGCTATGTGCTTGTAAAGGATGATAGTGAAGCCCTTCTTCATCACAATGAGACAGATAGAGAATTAGAAGAAAACGAAGAAGTGGAAGTATTTCTTTATCGTGATAAAAAGGGGAACATTGCAGCAACAACTTCACTGCCAACCGTAACGACCATTAATTATGGCTGGGCAGAAGTTGTCGAGGTCGTCCCAAGGCTTGGCGTCTTTATCAATATCGGAATCGCTAAAGAGATACTCATTTCAAATGATGACCTCCCTAAATTTCGCTCGGTTTGGCCAAAGACAGGAGACAAGCTTTTTGTCCGTCTTGACTTAGATTATAAAAATCGTCTCATAGGCCTTCTCGCTACAGGAAATGTTATCGCTGAATATTATGAAGCAGCACCAGAACATTTATTAAATAAAACGGTATCCGGGAGAGTTTATTACTCGAGTAGAGAAGGTTCCGAAGTCTTCACAGAAGATAATTATCGTGGGTTTATCCATCACACGGAACGTAAAACAGAACCACGATTAGGAGAACTCGTAACTGGTCGGGTCATCGATGTAAAAGAAGATGGCACGATAAACATCTCCCTTCGTCCAGTAAAGAAAGAGAGCATCCCACTTGATGCAGAAGATATTTTAGAGCATCTTGAAGCAAGCGGTGGCGTTATTCCATTCAACGATAAGAGTGATCCTGAAGAAATCCGCGCAACATTCAATATAAGCAAGGCTGCTTTTAAACGCGCACTAGGGAAGTTAATGAAAGAAGGAAAGATTGAACAACGCGACGGGAAAACATTTTTACTTTAAAATAAAAAACATAAAACATTTCTTCGATGAAATGTTTTATGTTTTTTGCTTTTACATTGTTAACTTTTTATGCTTCAACGTTCTGATATGCATCAAGGATCGATGTAATCATGAAGCTGACTGCTGCTGCGAATAAGGATGCAATTCCCCAGCCTCCAAATCCTGCACCAAGCAGATCAACTTTTGGAGCTACGGAAGCAATTGCTAATAGTAGCAAACCTACGATAACAAAGAAGAAACTTAAATAATAGCAGGCCTGTGAACTTTTGTTTGCTCGCAGAATAACAGCGTTAACGACAAGGGTTACTACTGTAAGAATAATTCCTGCTAAAATAACTGTTTGTACCATGCTTTCACCCCATATATTGATATAGTTCTTATTATAGACTATATCCAAAGAGAATTAAAGTCAATTCATTAGAATGACGAAATTTCATATAAAATATTATCCTTTCGTTAAGATGCATGGAAATGAAACTAAATATGGTATAATAAGATAGGAATATGGGTAATAAAGGAGAATAACATGAGATATAAAGCAGTATTTCTAGATATTGACGGCACTATATTAATGCCGGACCATACCTACTCTTCCTCTACCGTAGAAGCAATCAAGCAGTTGCAAGCGCAAAATATACATACATTCATTGCAACTGGGCGCCCTCTGCATGAAATTAAGGGACTGACGGAAGAGCTGAATATTACGAACCTAATTGGCTATAACGGGGCATACGGGATTGTTCAAGGGAAAGAAATTGTAAACGAACCATTCACACCAGAAACAGTAGAGCGTTTCAGAAAAACAGCTGAAGAGAAAAAGAATGAAATGGTCCTCTATGCGAATGGCGAGAACTATTTCACGGCCATCGATGACCCCTTCGCACAAGGATTTATTAAAACTTTTGAAATGAAAATAAATGTGGAGCTAGTAGCCCCTAAATATGACAACATTTTAGGAATGACATTGATGAAACTTAAAGAGTCAGAAGTCAATACATATCAATCGGATAAAAACATTCACCTCTCTCAAGTGAACGTTCCTGGTATGCAGCATGCTTACGATGTCATTCGTACAAATGTAAATAAAGGAAAAGCAATTAAGCAAGTTCTTGATCATTTGGGAATCGATAAAGAAGAAACAATTGCTTTTGGAGACGGAATGAATGATAAAGAAATGTTTTCAACCGTTGGAACTAGCTTTGCAATGGGGAATGCCGACCCTGAGCTCTTCCAATACGCAACACACCGGACGACTACGGTGAGCGACTCAGGAATATTTAACGGCTTAAAGCAGTTAGGTCTTGTTGGGTAATTTAAAAAAAGTTCCGAGTATCAGATTGATACTCGGAACTTTTTTATTGTTGCTGGCAGTTCCTGTTATTAAGGCAATATAGGATCTTCCTGAGTTACAGCAATTTCATGTCGTATAAATGGATTAATATGTGGCTCAATGTTGTAGTTCACCACACGGTTATTAACAGGGACTAGCTCCGCACGGTAATTCGTCGGGAATACTGGAATCTCTTCCACAATCAATTCTTGCCATTCGCTGTAAACTTCAAAACGATAATCATCATCAAGCGCCTCAGCAGAGACCCCTTCTTCTAACAGACGCGTGTTCTCGTCACTTTCATAACGAGGGAAGTTAAATAATTCTTCCGGTCCATATAGACCAGTCGGGTCAACGTCAGAACCTACTCCCCAGGCTCCTTGATAGATGTCGATTTCAGGATCATCTTCACCGCTTTGCCCTACACGGTCATAGAATGCGTTGAACTCTTGTAAGCGCCCATCAAGTAATTCCACTTTAATTCCAATATCATTCCAAGCTTGGATGTAATAGTTAGCGATTGGCTCAGCTACGTCACTACCTTCCATGGAAGCAAAGTTGAGTACTAACTCTTCCCCGTCCGGAGTTTCACGTATGCCATCACCATCTACATCTTCGTAGCCAGCTTCATCTAAAATACGATTCGCTTCATCTGGATCATAAGTTGGCGCTTCAATTGATGGATCATGGAACAGACCATGTGATGGTGGAATAAGTGTTGTTGCATTCCAACGTAATCCATTATAGAAACGTTCGCCAATAGCTTCATTATCCACTGCATACCACATTGCACGACGTAATTCTACATCTGCCACTTTTGAATCCGGATCCATCTGGACACGTTTGTTTTCCGCATCCCATGAACCTAATTTAAATCCAATATACGTGTAGGATAGATCGGTTTGACCTAAGAATTCCACGTTTGTTAACTGATCATGCACGTCAATATATTGGTCTGCTGGGAATTTATCAACTAAGTCGATTTCTCCAGTTTCGAGTGCTTCAGCAATCGTTTGTGGACTAACTACTTTTAATGTCACACCATCAAGTTTCGGTGCACCTCGCCAGTAGTCCTCATTCGCTGTATAAGTTACAGACTCTCCAGGAACAACAGACTCGACTTTAAACGGTCCGATTCCGATTGGATTCACACGAACTGCATCTGATTCAGACATTTCTGCCACTGGAATTTCTTCAAAAATATGCTTCGGTAAAGCATATTCCCAAATACCGCCAGCCAGCAAGGAAGGTGTTGCGTGTGTAAATGTGATTTCTAATGTCTTATCATCAATAATATTCAGCCCTTCAATTGTACCTGCTTCAGCTGCATACGTTGTTTCCGCTTCCTCTTCTGCCTCACGATATTCTCTCGCACCGACTACGTTCGTAATGTTACCGAAACGAACTCCGTCATAGTCTGGGTGACCAATTACTTCAAAGGCATATACCCAGTCTTCTGCCGTTAGAGGCTCACCGTCATGCCAGTAAACATCATCACGGATTGTGAATGTGAATACATCACCTTCATCGTTTGTTTCAAACGTGGCAACACCGTCGTTTGTATAGTAGAAATTCTCATCCATTGTGAGTAACGGCTCATCAAACCATTTAAGAACCTCTGCATCATCTTCTCCTGAATAGAAGTTAAAGTTAAGCGTTCCTTCAAATACGGATGACGCTACTAAACCAAAGTTCAGCGTACCACCTTCGATAGCTTCCCCTTCATTTGTTTTTTCTGTAGCGAAATCA
Source organism: Oceanobacillus sp. HCA-5259 (assembly GCF_037892815.1). NCBI lineage: Bacteria > Bacillati > Bacillota > Bacilli > Caryophanales > Bacillaceae > Oceanobacillus > Oceanobacillus sp. HCA-5259. Next base: position 44,670 of record NZ_JBBKBV010000011.1, read on the forward strand.
TCGATAGAGAAAACGTCGTCTCCGCCTTCAGCAGAATCGTCACCTTCATCTTCTGTGCCTTCTTCATCATCCGTTTCCTCTCCGGTAGTATCTGTATCAGAACCGGTACCTGTATCGCCCGATTCATCATCAGAATCTCCGCTACAAGCCGCCAGTACTAAGAGTAATAGTAACATCATAGCTACTAGCCATTTACTAAAGCTTGCCTTCTTCATCCTTTTAACCTCCCCTTTAATTCTTTTATTTTTTTGCTGTCCATCCCATTGGCGCGGACAGCTTATACTAAACACCAATACAAGGATTGATATTGATGTAAGTAATGGAATAAATAAAGATTTTTTTAAAAGCTATCCTCTTCTCTGCCTTGAATCAGCTGCTCGTCTTAATGCTTCGCCAACGTTTCTTACCGCTAGCATGAGCAGCAGAATCAAGATGGCTGCAGGGATCCAAATCCACCATCTTGATTCAAGCGTTTGCGGATTCGTTGCATAACTTAATAGTGTACCTAAACTTGGCGTACTTTCGGGTAAACCAAATCCTAAGAAGGACAATCCGGATTCAATCCCAATATTCGCAGCCAAATTAAGCGTCATCGTTACGACGATAAGTGAAGTGATATTCGGCATCACTTCTTTGAATATGATTTTAAAATGCGATGAACCGAGAGTTCTCGATGCCTGTACATAATCAAGTTCTTTTTCCTGCAAAGCTTTTGACCGGATCAATCTGGCGATTCCCATCCATAAAAATATTGTCATAATTAACGAGAACGTGAGCGTATTATACTTTGGAACAAGTGAAACAAACACAATAACGATCATCAGGAAAGGAAGGACATTGAAAAAATCCAAAATACGCATCATCACGTTATCGACATGTCCGCCAAAATAACCAGAAACGAGACCAAAGACAATTCCGATTATTCCACTCATTAACGTCACTAGAAAACCAATCGTCAGGGAATTTCGAGTTCCGATAATAAGTTGCCCAAACACATCACGCCCCCCGTAATCCGTTCCTAATATAAACTCATCATTGGGCGGTTGGTGGATCGCGAACAAATCTACTTTAACAATATCATCTTGATCCAGGACAATTGAAATTCCATATACTAAGGCTGTGACTAATACTAAAAATATTAATGAAATTAATGCTAGTTTATCCCTAAATATCTCGCGCCAGAGTATCCGGAGTGCAGTAGGGTTCTCCGCCTTCGCTGCCTCCATCTGAACATTTTTTATTTCCATTTTATATTCACCTCAGAGTTGTTCGACTTCTATTTTATGCGAATACGCGGGTCAACAATGCTTAAAATAATATCCGATAGCAGAGCACCTAAGATCTGTGCAATACCAAATAATAAGACGAGTGCAGTTACTACACTGTAATCACGCATATTAATAGACTCTAAAAACAGTAGGCCCATACCAGGATAACTGAATATACGTTCAATAAATACTGTTCCAACAATAAGAGTCGTAATCTCCCAACCGATAAATGCTGCAATCGGCAGTAATGAGTTTCTAAAAATATGCCTATTATAGACCCGGGATTCAGAAGCCCCTTTCGCTCTTGCGGTAATAATAAAATCTTTCTGCTTCGTATCAACGATTTCGCTTCTTAAATATTGGACCGTTGATACCGTTTGGATTAATGCCATGGAAAGCGCTGGTAACATCACGTGTTTTAATTTACTTACCCAGTACTCGAATGTGCCCGGAACCATGCCAGGTGCAACACTTCCACTTGTCGGAAACCATCCTAATTGATAACCAAAAACAAATAACATGATAAGCCCGAATATAAATAACGGTGTAGCAAAACCAACGTACGTATAGCCTGTTATTGCTTGGTCCAGTAACGTATCATTATAACGCCCACTGGTAATTCCTAAAGGTATTGCTAAGAGATATGTAAATATTAATGTCACAAATGAAAGTATAATTGTATTTTGCATTCGTTGTGAAATAAGTTCGGACACATCCATTTTAAAACGGAAGGATTTCCCTAAATCCCCTTGTACTACACCACTAATCCAATTAGCATATTTAATATGCCATGGATCGTTTAGCCCCATTCTTTCACGCTGCTCTTGAATGGTTGATTGATCCACGTTCGGATCTAGCATTCCAGTTAATGCATCACCAGGCATAAACTGCGCCATTAAGAAGATTAATATACTTAGTAATACAATTTGCGGGAATGTGATTAATAGTCTTCTAACGATAAATTTCCACATATCGAATCAACCTCTCTCCGGTAATGCGACTCTATGGGTTTCAGAGATATTCTGTAAGTTATACGCTAACCCTTCCGCATCGAAGTAGTCATCGAATGAGTCTTCATACTCTTTCTTCACTTCTTGGCGAAATGCATATTGTGCATCCCTGTTACGCGGATTGATATCCGGAATTGCCGCAATGAGCCGCTTCGTGTAAATATGCTGCGGATTTTCAAATATATCTTCACGTGTACCTTGTTCAACGTAGCGTCCCCTATACATGATTGCGATTTCATCACACATATGCTCAACGACACCTAAGTCATGGCTAATAAATAAATACGTTAAATCAAGTTCTTTTTGAATATCCTGCATAAAGTTCAACACCTGTGCTTGTACGGATACATCAAGTGCAGAAACCGGTTCATCTGCAATAATCAGCTTCGGTTTTAAAGCGATTGCCCGTGCAACTCCGATCCGCTGTCTTTGTCCACCAGAGAATTGGTGTGGGAATTTCCATATACTTTCCGGGTTCAACCCTACTAATTCTAATAATTCATATACTCGTTGCTTTTCTTCATTTTTTGTTAACTTTTCATAGTTTCGTAGTGGTTCTGCAATAATATCGCGTACTCTTTTACGCGGATTCAATGATGAATACGGATCTTGGAAAATCATCTGAATATCTTTTCTCATATCTTTTGTTTTACTTTCTCGTGAGGTGATATCTTCTCCTTCGAAAAGGATTTTGCCGGCTGTGATGTTCTCTAATCCAACAATTGCTCTTCCAGTCGTCGATTTACCTGAACCAGATTCACCTACAAGCCCATATGTTTTACCTTGCTCGATCGAGAAGGAGACATCATCGACGGCTTTGATATGCCCGATTGTACGATTGAATATTCCACCTTTAATCGGGAAATGTACTTTTAATCCGCTAATATCAAGTATCGCCATGTGTGATTTCCTCCTTACCTTTTTCTGGGAAGTAGAAATAACTGTGACAAGTGCAGCGGACGAAATGCCCTGGTGTCACTTCATGTAATAACGGGTTTTCTTCATGAACAGATTCATCAATCCATGGAATTCGTGCGGCAAAGCGACAACCTGTTCGAGGTAAATGTTGTAAGCCTGGTACAATTCCTTGAATGACGTGAAGCCTATCCTGCCCTTCAGTTGGTACCGAATTAAGTAATGATCTTGTATATGGGTGTAAAGGGTTTTCAAATAATGTATGTACATCAGCGATTTCCACAATTTGACCTGCATACATGACAGCAACTCGGTCTGCCATTTCTGCAACAACACCGAGGTCATGGGTAATTAAGATAATTCCTGCATCCATTTCGTCCCGCAATTCCCGAATCAAATCAAGTATTTGCGCTTGAATGGTCACATCGAGCGCTGTTGTCGGCTCGTCAGCTATAAGTAATTGCGGTTTGTTCGCAATCGCAATAGCGATGATGACACGTTGCCTCATTCCACCCGAAAGCTCATGTGGATATTGCTGGTAGACGTATTCCGGTCCTGTAATGCCTACTAAATCGAATAATTCAATCACGCGATTATAGCGTTCCTGTTTTGACATTTTCGGTCGATGGAGAATGAGCGTTTCATCGATTTGTACACCAATTTCCATTAATGGATTAAGTGCAGTTAACGGGTCTTGGAATATCATGGAAAGTTTATCCCCGCGAAGCTTATTCAAATCACCCGTTGACGCTTTTGCCAAATCAATTCCTTCAAGTTGTATTTTTCCTTCAATCTTTGCACGATTATGTAATCTCATTATGGAAAATGCCAGTGCACTCTTTCCCGAACCGGATTCACCAACAATTCCTAAAACTTCATTTCTATTAACGGTTAATGACACACCATCCACTGCAGCATAGTACGCATCACCGATTTGGAATGAAGTGGTTAGATTTTCTATTTCTAGTAGTTTTCTGCTCAAATTTATCCCCTCTTACGTAGCAAATTTCTAATGAATAGATGTCCTTCTAAGGGCTTTTCAATCACACGTAATATCGTAAAGTTCAGACAATTTTGATTTAGTTGTATATTATTTTATCATTTTTAACAATTTTTGCAACTATTTTTCATTCCTTCTGAATCATCATTCAGCTGATACAAGAAAAAGAGTTCATTTTTGGCTTTTGTTACATAATATTAGCACCTCTGTAACTTTCGTAATAGTAGTGAAAAATTATAGTAATGTGATTATAATGGAATTATTTGAAAAAAGCAATATTATAAAATCAATTTAATTCCAGTATTTTTCCAAAACTCAGCAACCAAAGATAAAAAGCCTTGCTAGGATAACCTTTCTTATCACTCCGTCTAAATATGGAATAGTTTATTTTTTTACTAAAAACTTTGGAAATTGCTCTCTGAGACTAGATAACGAATGTTCTTTTCAATTGTTTCTTTCCTTTTTATGTATTTCATTTCCCACCGAAATGCATCTGTAATAACCATTTCCTGCTATAGTAATAGTACAGTTAAGCCTTCATTCAGCCTAAATAAAAATAAATCCGAACAATTATCTCGATCATTGGAAAATGATACTTCGAATTGTTCGGATTTGCGTAATTTTATCACGTATTAACGGTCTGTAGTACCCCCATCTCTAAATAAGAGGGTAAACCAAAATGCTAAGGTGGGGGTTATACAGTCCGTAAATACCTGATTCTGTTCAACTAACATTCAGTGGAGGAAGGAAAGAAACCCCCACTGAATGAAGTTTCACTTTATCACGTATTAACGGTCTGTAATACCCCCCAACTCTAAATAAGAGGGTAAACCAAAATGTGAAGGCAGGGGTTATACAGTCCGTAAATACCTGATTCTGTTCAACTAACATTCAGTGGAGGAAGGAAAGAAACCCCCACTGAATGAAGTTTCACTTTATATTTTTCACTTCATGTTAATAAGCCATTTGTTCCTTTTCCTTTACCTCAACGGGAAAAAAACCTTCTGCCAGATCTTGGATTTCGGCCATTCGTTTAATATCGAAGTTTCCGCCACTTACAATGACACCAGTGTGCCTGCTCGGAATCTCTTTATGATAAGCGAATAATCCAGCTAATGCAGTCGCTCCCGCACCTTCCGTAAGGGTTTTATTCCGTTCCAGCATAAATAAAATACTTGCAGCAATCTGTTCATCGGTAACTGTAACAATATCATCAACATAATCTCTAATGATCGGAAATGTTGATTTCCCAGGTTCTTTTACAGCAATTCCGTCTGCAAGCGTGTTTACCTCGGTCGAATGCCGCATCTCTTTCGAATGGTAGCTTTGATACATTGCATCTGCCCCGCTTGCTTGGACACCGATTACTTGGATATTACGGTTGATGTGTTTACAGGCAACTGCAATTCCAGCAATGAGACCGCCCCCGCCAATTGGTACAAAGACAGTGTCAATCCGGTCTTCTTGCCGCAGCAGCTCCATAGCAATCGTTCCTTGTCCTGTCATCACATCATAGTCATCAAAGGGATGGACATATACACTTCCGCTTTCCTTTTCATATTCCATCGATGCTTGATAAGCCTCTTGGAAACTTTCACCAGTAAGTACAACATCTGCTCCGTAATTTCTTGTTGCATGTACTTTAGCAAGCGGTGTTCCTTCAGGCATGAAAATCTTTGCATTGGCGCCGAGCTTTCTTGCTGCATAGGCAACTCCCTGTGCATGATTACCAGCTGAAGCGGTTATTACACCTCTTTGCAATTCTTCTTTCGTCAGTTGCATGAGCTTGAATGTTGCCCCTCGAAACTTAAAGGCACCTGTCTTTTGCTGATTCTCCATCTTGCAATACACTTTTCTGCCAACCATATCATCAATTGTATGGGAGGTAAGCAATGGTGTTCGATGCACGATCGGTGCCAACCGCTTCCATGCTTGATAAATTTTCTCACCAGTTAATAAATCTCCTACTAAATCCCCAAAGAAAGCCACACTCCTTATTATCAGTTTCCTTCTATATACATTACATCTTCCATATCTTCCTTTATCACGTATTAACGGTCTGTAATATCCCCATCTCTAAACATGAGGGAAACCCAGTATATGAAGCGGGGATTTACAGTCCGTAAATACCTGATTCTGTTCAACTAACATTCAGTGGGAAGGTAAGGATTCCCCACTGAATGAAGTTTCACTTTACGTTACTACTCTATTTTTTCCAATTCTATCTCTTGATTAAGCTTGGGCACCATTTTCAAACTCTGAAATCTTTTCTTCCATTAATAAAGTTAGAGCTATGTCATCCCAGCCATTGATTAGCTTTTCTTTATGATAGGCTGGAATTTCAAATCCAACAACTTTACCGGCTTCATCTGTAATCGTCTGATTTGGCAAATCCACACTCAACTTCAATTCGCCATCTTCCGACTGATTCTGCCACTCTTTTATTTGCGCTTCATCCAGCTTGATAAGGATGATTCCATTCTTCAGCGCATTATTGTAGAATATATCAGCAAAGCTCGGAGCGATGATCACTTTGAAACCATAATCTTCAAGCGCCCATGGTGCATGTTCTCTTGAAGAACCACAACCGAAATTCTCTCCGGCAAGTAAGATAGATGCTCCTTCATATTTCGGATCATTCATACTAAAATCTTCTCTTAAGCTTCCATCTTCGTTAAAACGCCAATTATAAAAGAGGAATTGACCAAAGCCTGTTCGTTCAATCCGCTTTAAAAATTGCTTTGGGATTATTTGATCGGTGTCAATATTGGCGCGGTTTAGTGGGTAAACCAATCCTTCATGCTGTTCAATTGCTTCCATTATAATATCTCCCTTCCTATTGCGCTACACCTGCAAAATGACGGACATCGACAAAACGACCTTCAATAGCAGCTGCTGCAGCCATCTCCGGACTAACAAGGTGCGTTCGTGCGCCGTTCCCCTGTCTTCCTTCAAAGTTACGGTTAGAAGTGGATGCACAACGGCCACCGATCGGGACGATATCATCGTTCATTCCTAGACACATACTACAACCGGAGTCACGCCATTCAAAACCTGCCTCTTTGAATATTTTGTCAATACCTTCTTTTTCAGCTTGAAGCTTAACGCTGAAGGATCCTGGAACAACAATTGCTTTAATCGTGTCTTTTACTTGTTTCCCTTCTACAATCGCCGCCGCTTTCTTCAAATCGCTAAGGCGCGAGTTCGTACAAGAACCAATAAAGACATGATCGATTTCAATGGAGGTAATCGGCTGATTTTCTTCAAGTCCCATATATTCTAGCGCACGTTCTACCTCGTACGGGTTATCCGATTCCGCAACGCGTGGGGTTGCACCACTAACTGGAACCCCCATTCCTGGGTTTGTTCCCCAAGTGACCTGTGGTTCAACTTCTGCTGCATTGATTGTAACCGTATGATCGTAAACTGCTCCTTCGTCGGTTGCTAAGGCAAGCCATTCCTCACTTACTCTATCAAACTCTTCATCTTTCGGAACATACTCTCTGCCTCTTAAGAATTCAACAGTTGTCTCATCCGGACTGATTAAACCAGCTCTCGCACCACCTTCAATTGACATATTACAAATCGTCATCCGTTCTTCCATAGATAGCTTACGTATTGCCTCACCAGTATATTCCATTACATAACCTGTACCGAACCGGACACCAAATTTTGCAATAATCGCTAAAATAAGGTCCTTTGCTGTAACACCTGGCCCGAGATCGCCTTCAACTTTTACATTCAATGTTTTCGGGCGGTCTTGCCAGATTGTTTGTGTTGCAAGAACATGCTCCACTTCACTTGTACCAATTCCGAAAGCAAGTGCTCCAAAGGCACCGTGCGTAGATGTATGACTGTCCCCGCAGACAATTGTTTTACCTGGCTGCGTTAGACCAAGTTGTGGACCGATGACATGCACAATTCCCTGATCCGGGTGAAACATATCCGCAAGCTTGATTCCGAAATCCTCGCAATTCTTGCGTAGTGTTTCCATTTGCTTACGGGAGATTTCATCTTTCACGACATCCCGATTTTTTGTTGGTACGTTATGGTCCATCGTCGCGTAGGTTAAATCCGGTCTACGGACCTTGCGATTTGCAAGGCGCAGACCTTCAAAAGCTTGAGGAGATGTTACCTCGTGCACTAAATGCTGGTCAATATATAAAAGATCAGGCTTCCCTTCTTCTCGATGAACGACATGCTGTTCCCAAACTTTTTCAATAATTGTTTTCGGCTTTCCCATCTTCCTCACCTCTTACGTTTTCTCTTATAGGGGGATATTCAAAAAGTCCGGTAAAAAGGACACTCCGAGAAAGAGAAGGTTCTACTAAAACCGTCCACGTCCTGTGGACAATGTAGAACTCACCACACACGCGAGAAGCTCGTTTGCTCGCGTTTCCGCTCCTCATGTACTTAAAACGTACATTCCGGTGCCGGGAACTTTCGCCGCCTCGAACTTCGACGCACAGGACGTGCTAGTGCCGGCGTTGCAAAGACGATCGCGAACTTAGCCGACCTCGGTCCTTTTTATCCTCCCTTTTGAATACACTCTTACACATACATATAACAAATATCGTCTGAAATACTTCGTGCAGATAGACTGCCTATTACAACATCCGTCATTTCCTTCGTCGAAACTAAAGTTCCATCTTTCACGTCCAGATCTGCTGTATGATAGCCTTGCTCTAAAGCTTCATTCACCGCTTGTTCCATTGCATTTGCTTCCACTTCAAGTCCGAATGAATCTCTTAGCATAAAGCTTGCAGACAAAATCATCCCTAATGGATTAGCAATTCCTTTACCAGCAATATCAGGTGCAGAACCATGGATTGGTTCATATAACCCTAATCCATCTTCCCTGACACTTGCTGATGGCAACATACCTAATGAACCAGTAATGACAGATGCTTCATCGCTTAAAATATCACCAAATAAATTTTCCGTCACAATCGTGTCAAAGGAAGCTGGGTTTGTGATTAACTTCATCGCCGCGGCATCGACAAGGACATGCTCAACGGTTACTTCCGGATAATCTTTTGCCTTTTCTTCCACAATTTCCCGCCACATTCTACTGGATTCAAGCACATTGGCTTTATCAACAGATGTCAGATGCTTTCTGCGGGACATTGCTGTTTCGAAGCCTTTTTCAATAATCCGCTCCATTTCGTAGCGTTCATAGCTTAGAGTATCTACTACAGAATTCCCGTTATTCCGGCGTTCACTTGGTTTTCCGAAATATAATCCCCCGGTCAATTCACGGATAATGACAATATCACTTGCTGCCACAATCTCCTCTTTTAATGGTGAGGCATGAATTAACGCAGGGATTAATTTAATCGGGCGTAAGTTTGCAAATAATCCCAAGCTCTTACGGATTTTGAGCAGCCCCTGTTCAGGTCGCTGATACACCGGATGGTTTTCCCATTTTGGGCCACCTACCGCACCGAGTAATATTGCATCGCCTTCTTCAGCAGCTTTCAATGTCTCTTCCGGGAGGGGCTCACCATAGGCGTCAACTGCATTTCCACCAATGGCATGTTCATGAAATATAAAGTCATGATTGAACTCTTCAGCAATGACTTGTAATACTTCTTTCGCACTCTCCATAATTTCTGGGCCGATACCGTCACCTGGAAGCAAAGTAATTTGTTTTTTCATGATTGGTTCCCCTTCCTGTAGTTTACATACTCTTTTTTCTTACTTTAGTGGCTGACTGCTCGTTTCTGGTTCACCGGGCTATGTTTTAAGAAATAGCGATTTACCGCATTAATATATGCGTTCGCTGATGCCATTAATACGTCTTGATTTGAGCTGCGACCATTCATAACCTCACCATTCACACTCAATTGGACGTACGCTTCTGCCAATGCGTCTTGCCCGCCGCCAACTGAATTTAATTGGTAATCGATGAGTTTCAATTCTTCTCCAATTAAACTTTCAATCGCTTTATAAAGTGCTTCCACACTCCCATTCCCTGTTAACGCTGCTTCAAATTGTTCTTTATCCGGTGATATCAACCGCACAACTGCGGTTGGTGAATTTTCTGTCCCATAGTACACTTGGAAACTTTCAATCTCGTATTTATTCATTTCATCTGAGTCTGTTTTGATTTCCATAATAATCGTGTAAATATCATCATCCGTCACTTCTTTATTATGATCGGTTAATGCTTTAAACTTCTTGAAGGCCTGTTGTAGCTCTGTATCCGATAATTCGACACCAAACTCCTGTATTTTCTCTTTAAATGCATGTCTGCCGGAGTGTTTACCTAGGAATAACGTATTCGCTTCTTGGACTCCAACCATTGCTGGCGTGATGATTTCGTATGTTTCCACATTTTTTAGTACACCGTCTTGGTGGATGCCTGATTCATGACTATAGGCATTTCGTCCGACAATTGCCTTATTTGCCTGAACATGCATTCCAGTTAACTTCGCCACAAGGTCACTCGTCCGTTTAATTTCGTTTAAGACAAGTCTTGTTTCATAAGGGTAAAAGTCAGAACGGACTTTCAGTGCGACAGCTACTTCTTCCAATGCCGCGTTCCCTGCCCGTTCACCGATACCATTAATTGCACCTTCCACCTGGGTTGCACCATTCTCTACCGCTGCAATCGAGTTCGCTACTGCCATTCCAAGATCATCATGACAATGACAAGACAGGCTTACTTGATCAATATTTGGCACGCTATCCTTCATATACTTGAACATTTTCCCGTATTCTTCTGGCGTCGCATAGCCTACCGTATCTGGAAGATTTACGACCGTTGCCCCAGCATCGATCACTTTTTCAATGATTTTTGCTAAGAAATTCAAGTCGGAACGGGATGCGTCTTCAGCTGACCATTGCACCTCCGTAAATTTCCGCTTCGCATAGCGAACCATTTCAACCGAGGTTTCGATTACTTCTTCTGGGGTTTTACGTAATTTATATTCCATATGGATTGGTGAGGTTGCCAAGAACATATGAATTGCTGGCTTTTTAGCTCCTTTTAAAGCTTCCCAAGCCGCATCAATATCCGATTTTACGGTTCTTGCTAAGGCAATTACAGATGTTGTTTCAATCGTGTCCGCAATTTCTTTCACTGCCTCGAATTCACCTTGGGAAGAAGCAGGAAATCCTGCTTCTATCCGGTCTACACCAAGACGTTCAAGTTGTTTAGCGATCTCTAATTTTTCTAATTTATTTAGATTTACTCCAGGTGACTGTTCGCCGTCTCGTAGTGTTGTATCAAATATTTTAATTCTGGACATATTCCTTCACATCCTTTTGTTTTTCTTGAATAGGCTGTTTAACAAACGGCATCAGGTCACGTAACTCCCTTCCAACTTTTTCAATCGGATGATTATTTTCCGCGCGGTTGATTGCATTGAACTGCGGGCGTCCTGCCTGGTTTTCAAGAATCCAGCCTTTAGCGAATGCACCGTTTTGAACTTCTTTTAGGATTTCTTGCATACGCTCTTTCGTTTCGTCATTGATGACGCGTTCTCCAGATACGAAGTCACCCCACTGTGCTGTGTCAGAAATGGAATAACGCATGTTCTCGAGTCCACCTTCATAGAGCAAGTCAACGATTAGTTTCATTTCATGGAGACACTCAAAGTACGCAACTTCTGGTTGGTATCCCGCTTCCGTTAGCGTTTCAAATCCAGCTTTGATTAAGCTTGTTACCCCACCGCAAAGAACTGCCTGTTCTCCAAATAGATCTGTTTCCGTTTCTTCTTGGAAGGAAGTTTCTAGTACTCCAGCGCGAGCAGCTCCAATTCCTTGTGCATACGCAAGGGCAACATCTTTCGCTTTACCAGTTACGTCCTGATACACTCCGTATAATGCTGGTACACCTGCACCTTCTTCATATGTTCTTCTAACTAAGTGACCCGGTCCTTTTGGAGCAACTAGGAACACGTCAACGTCTTGTGGTGGAACGATTTGTGAATAATGGATGTTGAATCCATGAGCAAACGCTAACGCGCTGCCGGGTTTCAAGTTTTCTTTAATGCTTGCTTCATATACTTTTTGCTGCGTTTCATCTGGAAGTAAAACCATAACAACGTCTGCCTGTTTTACTGCTTCTTCAACCGGGAATACGTTGAATCCATCTTCTTCCGCTTGCTCCTGAGATTTACCTTTACGTAATCCAATCACTACTTCATATCCGCTGTCACGTAAGTTTTGTGCATGTGCATGACCTTGGGAACCGTATCCTACAACTGCAACTTTTTTCCCCTCTAATACTTGATTATTGATGTCCTTTTCGTATAACACTTTTGCCATTTTTAAATCTTCCTCTCCTGATTTAATTTGTTTTTTTATATTGTAAGTGAGCTTACTTCAGCCACATAGGCTTTCGCTTGTTGGCCTCTAAGTAATGCTGTTACTCCTGTTCTAGCAATTTCTTTAATACCGAATGGTTTTAATAACAAGATGAACGCGTCAATCTTATCTGTTTTTCCAGTTACTTGGATGGTCATCGTTTCCTTACTGATATCAACAACCGTCCCACGGAATGGGTCAATCAGTCCTTGTATTTCAGCTCGCAATTGGCTGGTCGCTGTCACTTTCACTAATGCTAGTTCGCGAGCAACGACAGATTTCTCTGTAATATCGGATACTTTAATAACGTCAATTTGTTTGTGAAGCTGTTTCGTCAGCTGTTCAAGCTTATGCTCATCTTCCACATTAACGACGAAAGTCATTTTCGCCATTCCTTCTGTTTCTGATTCGCCAACGGTAATGCTTTCGATATTGAAATGTCGCTTTGAAAACATTCCGGTAATTCTATTTAAAACTCCACCGCGATTTTGAACGGTACAACTTATAATCCGCTTCACGGCTTCACCCCCACCATTTCGTTAATACCTTTTCCAGGTGCCACCATTGGAAATACTTTTTCTTTCCAATGAATTCTGAAATCAACAAGTACTGGACCGTCATAGGCGAAAACCTCTTCCAGTACACCTGGCACATCTTTTTCTTTATCGACGAGTACGCTACGGATACCGTAACCTTCTGCTATTTTCAAAAAGTCTGGATTTTGAGTTAATAATGAACTGGAATAACGCTCGCCATGGAACTCCTCCTGCCACTGCCTTACCATTCCAAGTGCTTCATTATTCACGATAAATACTTTAACCGGCAAATTACGTTCATGAATAACAGCTAGTTCCTGGATGGTCATCTGAATGCCGCCGTCACCGACAATCGCCACAACTAAATCATCTGGTCTACCAAGTTGTGCACCGATTGCTGCTGGTAAGCCGAAGCCCATCGTCCCTAACCCGCCGGACGTAAGCCAATTATGCGGCTTATTAAAAGCGTAGAACTGCGCGGCCCACATTTGATGCTGTCCAACATCCGTCGCGACAATTGCTTCTCCTTTTGACTTTTCACAGATTTGTTCAATCAGCCATTGCGGAGAAACCTGCTTCTCGCTCCGGTTATACCAATATGGGTAGTTGACTTTGTTTTCCATCAGCCGCGTTACCCACTCTGTCGTTTCCGGTTTTTTAATATCCATAGCGAGTAATGCTTGTAAGGCTGTTTTCGCGTCACCTACAATCGGTACGTCTGTGCGGATAATTTTCCCAATTTCTGCCGGGTCAATGTCAATATGTGCAACTTTTGCCCCTGGTGCAAAGTTTGCGACTTTTCCGGTTAAACGATCATCAAACCTTGCTCCGATATTGATAAGAAAGTCCGCTTCATAAATCGCCATGTTCGCAGTGTATGTTCCATGCATCCCGCCCATTCCAAGGAATAGCTCATGTTCGCCAGGGAAACTTCCAAGTCCAAGTAAGGTATTTACAACTGGAAGTTCATATTTTTCGACAAATTCCTGTAAATATGTTGCTCCATCTGAAAGTAACACGCCTGCTCCTGCCAAGAGGACTGGTCGTTCCGCTTTTTCAAGCAAGCTTGCTAACTTCTGCAGCTGTAATGCATTCGGTTTAACATTCGGCTGGTAGCCTGGTAATTCAATCGCGTTGCTCTCATTCCGGACAGCCAGTTCCGCTGAGATATTTTTCGGAATATCGATGAGAACCGGCCCTGGACGTCCTGTTGTTGCAATGTAGAATGCTTCATTGATGACTCGTGGTAATTCCTTTGCATCCTGGATTTGATAATTGTATTTCGTAATTGGGGTTGTAAGACCTAATACATCTGCTTCTTGGAAAGCATCTGTTCCAATCACTCCTTGCGCGACTTGCCCCGTAATGATAACTAGTGGCAAGGAATCCATCATTGCATCCGTAATTCCTGTGATCAGGTTAGTCGCTCCAGGACCTGACGTTGCAACGACTACTCCCGGCTTTCCTGTTACTCTTGCATACCCTTCTGCTGCATGGATGGAGCCTTGCTCATGGCGGCAGAGTACGTGTTCAAAGGGAAATTCGTGGCGAAACATCGCGTCATAAATCGGTAATACTGCACCACCTGGATACCCAAAAACTTTTTCGACTTTTGCTTCCACCAGGGCTTCAATGAGTAAATCAGCCCCCGTCACGAACTCCTTTCCTGCTTCCGTCTTCTGCCTAGCTTCAACCGCCATTCGTATACCTCCCTTATTTTTTAAAGAATTAGATATTTTAATATTAAAAAAGACGCTATTCACCCCACAACACGCCTAATTGCATGTATACTGGGGAGAAAAGCGTCTACTCTTCACGGTACCACCCATATTCACAGCACCCTTACGGATACTGTCTCATCAAGCTAATAGCAGCTTGATTGGATAACAGGTGCAATAGGATGCACCTGGCACAGCTTAATGAATCTTTTAAAGCAAGATCGTTCAGCTGGGCACTCGGAGATGATGTCAGAACAATTGGTACTTCTGGGCTTCCAGCAACCCCAGATCTCTGTTAGTACCAGGACCATGTTCCTTTATTCTCGTCATCGATTTTTAAGTATCAGATTTAGCATTTCATTGTGCACTATTAATTCCATTTCGCTCGGCTTCATGCCTTAAGCGGTTGTGCTTTATGATGTTGCCGTTTATCATACAACGTATTTTTTAAAAGGTCAACAGCTTTTTGTAAAGTTATTCGACACTTTTGATAAATCAAACACTTTGATTGCGCTTACATTATTGATTCAATCAACTTTTATATTTTTAAAAAATATTTTATTTTTTTCTGATAAAAAATTAAAACGGGACAGAGGGTCAGAGCACTTGTCCCACATGGGACAAGTGCTCTGACCCTCTGTCCCCCAATACGAAAAAAATGATCCGGGAATTCCCGGATCATTTTCAGGTGGGTTATCTATTTAGGTAATCGGTAACGGCACCTCGAGAGGCACTTGTAACATTATGTGCGTATTTCCCTAGTGCACCTTTTTTGTAAAGAGGCGGTGCAACCCACTTGCTGCGACGGGCCTCGAGTTCTTCTTCGCTCACTTCGAACGTAAGCTCCATGTTCACCGTATCAACTGTAACGGAATCGCCTTCTTCAACTAGCGCAATTGGTCCACCAACTTGTGCTTCTGGCGCAATGTGACCAACTACAAGCCCATGAGTACCTCCTGAGAAACGTCCATCCGTTAAGAGGGCAACTTTTTCACCGAGGCCTTTCCCAACTAGAATACTAGATAGCGATAGCATCTCCGGCATTCCTGGACCGCCTTTTGGTCCGACATAACGGATAATTAGTACGTCACCTTCTTTAATTTTATCGTCCATTACGGCTTGAGTTGCCTCTTCTTCCGTGTTAAATACACGTGCTGGACCAGTATGTTGTTTTACTTTAACTCCTGACAATTTCGCAACCGAACCTTCTGGAGAGAGATTCCCTTTTAGGACGACTAATGGTCCGTCTTTTCGCTTTGGATTGTCTAGTGGCATAATAACTTCTTGTCCTTCTGACAAATCTGGAACATCTTTTAAGTTTTCCGCTAATGTTTTTCCAGTTACGGTGAGACAATCTCCGTGCAGATAACCATTTTCAAGAAGCAACTTCATTACTGCCTGTACACCGCCCACGTTATATAAATCCTGAAATACAAATCTTCCGCTCGGTTTCAAGTCGGCAAGATGAGGTACTTTTTTCTGAATACGTGCGAAGTCATCAATCGTAAGGTCAACTTCAATCGCATGAGCAATCGCAAGTAAGTGGAGAATTGCGTTCGTTGAGCCACCAAGTGCCATAACGATTGTAATTGCATTTTCGAATGCTTCTTTCGTCATAATGTCTTTCGGGTAAATCCGTTTTTCAATCAAATTATATACAGCTCGTCCTGCTTCCTTCGAGTCGATTCCTTTCTCTTTAGATACTGCAGGATGGGAAGAGCTACCTGGTAAACTCATACCGAGCGCTTCAACTGCTGATGCCATCGTGTTGGCAGTATACATTCCGCCACAGGAACCGGCTCCCGGACAAGCAGCACATTCAATCTGTTTTAGCTCCTCGTCACTGACATCCCCTTTATTATTTTTTCCAACACCTTCAAAAACAGATACGAGGTCAATGTCTTTTCCGTTCAGATTACCCGGTGCAATCGTACCTCCATACACGAAAACAGATGGGATTTCCGCATTTGCTATTGCGATCATACATCCTGGAATGTTCTTGTCACATCCTCCAAACGCGACAAGTCCGTCCATATTCTCCGCTCCGACAACTGTTTCAATCGAGTCTGCAATAATTTCCCGGCTTGGAAGCGAGTAGCGCATCCCTTGTGTTCCCATGGATATTCCGTCTGAAACAGTAATCGTATGGAATAAGAACGGAACTGCTCCTGCTTCCCGAACACCCTCTCTTGCTTCTTTAGCTAATGCTCCGAGGTGTACGTTACATGGTGTGACATCACTTTCTGTATCAGCAACCCCGACCATCGGTTTTTTGAAATCTTCATCGGTTAAACCTACCGCACGAAGCATCGCCCGGTTCGGTGCACGCGTTTTTCCATCAAATGCCTGGCTTTTAATTCTTAGATCCTTTGACATTCCCTCTCCACCTTTCATTTTCGAATAATTATATGACTAACTTTCAAATAGTTCAATGTATAAATTTGTTTTTATGTATAGAAAAGAGTCATAAAATGCGGACAACTCAACATTTTCGATAATTCCGTAAACATTTTTCGGAAATAAAAAAGCAAGGATACAACTAGTCCATTATAGTTATATCCAAGCTGATGTGTGAACGTTTATTTATTTAATTTCTCCAATAGCGGAACAAGGTCCATAAGTGCGTTGATTTCGTGATCGGGTTGAACTTGGCCAGGTTTCGTATCTTTGCGGTTGATCCAGATGGATGTGATCCCCGTTTGTAACGCACCGAGTATATCCGTGTTCAAGTTATCACCAACCATGATAACCTCTTCTTTCTCTTTCTGCACAAGCTCCAATACATGCTCAAATATTGCCACATCCGGCTTTCCTTTGCCAAACGCTCCGGAAATTACAATCTGTTCAAAATACGGCACAAGAACCGGTGTCAAATCAAGTTTAATATTTTGCAGAGCTGGCGAACCATTTGTTAATAAAACAAGTTGGTATTTCCCTTTTAAAGCATCGAGTAACTGTAATGTATCGTCATAGAGGGCTGCCGTTTTCTTTCTGTTGGCAGGGAATGCTTCACCAAGTTCTGCTCCAAGTTTTGCGTCATCAATTCCAAGGTCGCTCAATCCTCTTGTCCAGGCTTCTTTCCGGTACCCCGGGACTAGCTTATAAAGTTCCGGGAACATGCCGCCTTCATCCGGAAACTCCCCCCATAAGCCTTCAAATGGGTTAATCCCAATCATTTGGGTAAATTCATATGTAGGATAAGATGCATAAATTTCTCGTGCATTTGCCCGAACACGTTTCTCCAATTCCAGGGAGTCCAGGTCATATTTTTCCTGTGCCATCTTACATGTTGCTTCAAATGCATCTTGCACACTCTTCTCATCCCAGAGTAAGGTATCATCCAAGTCAAATATAATCGTCTTAATCACCATTCGTTCTCCCTTCAAATCAATAAGCTAATCTTAATCAACTTTCACACCTTAAAAATCAAATTACAAACCTGCCAATTACTTTCATTCAGCGTAAGTGTCTGGTTTGTTAACTAATTATGGCGTTCTAATCGCCGTTCAGTTGCCCGGTGGACGGATGCGCATCCTATCCTAAGGCACAGCCGAAGCCTCGACGCACAGGACGTTAATGTCAGACGTTGCCACATACGAGAACATACGAGAGCGAACTTAGTCTGCCTTGGGCTGAGAACTAAGGGGTCTCCGGATTCGTGCTATTCCCGCTGAAGTCACCGTCCACCGGGCAACTGAACTGGTAGAGAGAATTATTATTAATGGAAAATATCCCACCATGATAGTGTCCTCTTACTAAAATGAAAAATAGTGCTCCAAATTTGGCCTTTCCCCGGAGCAGTCCAGACACCTCGAGACTCCAGCAGGAGGATAGGCCTAGGTGAGACCCCGCAGCACGCAAAGCGTGCGAGGAGTAACCCGGCCGCCTGCGGAAAGCTAGGGGTGTCTGACTGCGGACTTCCAGAAGAAAGTTGCACTTACGCTGATTGATAGTAATCCACTGTTTCATGCTACGAAGGTTGGATAACCTTACTTTAGCATAAAACGCAACTTTATTCAGGGAGTTATGTGTTCAACTGGATGATGATAAAACAGTGATTTTTTTATCGAATAAATATAAACTGCGATTGAACGCCTAAATAACACTTCCACGTTAACACAAAAAAATAAAGAATCAAAAAATTCTCTTGCTAAAATCAGAAAAATCGCTTATCATTAAGGGAAACTTTGTTGAATAAGGAGATAGAGATATGGAAGTACAGTCAATACAAGTCGAGAAAAATACAGCACCTAAGGAAAAACCTATGACTGATCAATTAGAATTTGGCAGAGCCTTTACGGATCACATGTTTGTAATGGATTATTCCGATGAGCTTGGATGGCATAATGCTAAAATTCAACCATATCAGCCGCTTTCGATTGATCCTTCTGCAATGATATTCCATTACGGCCAGTCCGTATTTGAAGGATTAAAAGCATTCCGTACCGAATCAGGTGAGGTCCAGCTGTTCCGACCTACAAAAAACTTTGAACGCATGAATAAATCTAATGAACGGCTTGTTATTCCAGAAATTGACGAAGAATTTGTCTTGCATGCATTAATAAAACTAGTTGAAATCGATAAGGATTGGGTGCCGGGTGCAGATGGTACTTCCCTCTATATTCGCCCGTTTATCATTGCAACAGAACCATTTCTAGGTGTCGCACCATCCCGAAATTATAAATTCATCATCATTCTTTCACCAGTTGGTTCCTATTACAAAGAAGGTATCAATCCCGTGAAAATCGCAGTTGAAAGTAAATTTGTCCGTGCTGTTAAAGGCGGAACAGGTGAGGCTAAGACAGGTGGAAACTATGCAGCAGGGCTAAAAGGTCAGGAGGATGTAGCAAAAGACGGCTATTCCCAGGTACTTTGGCTTGATGGGGTTGACAGGAAATATATTGAGGAAGTCGGCAGTATGAACGTCTTCTTCAAAATTAATGGTGAAGTCATCACACCTGCGTTAAATGGCAGTATTTTACCTGGAGTTACCCGTGATTCTGTTCTTCAATTGCTCCAACATTGGAACATCCCAGTATCTGAACGAAGAGTGAGCATGCAGGAACTTGCAGATGCCCACGCGGATGGAACGTTGGAAGAAGCATTTGGCTCTGGAACAGCCGCAGTTATTTCACCGATTGGTTTGCTTTGCTGGGATGGTAAAGATTATCCTATCAACAACGGAGAAACCGGTGAACTCTCTAAGAAAATATATGATACGATAACTGGAATCCAGTACGGTAAACTTGAAGATCCATTCAACTGGAACATACCAGTAACACAAAAAGCAAAAGTAAATCAATAAGATATATACTCTTCAGCCGCCTTTGTGCTGGAGATTTTTTATTTCTTTCCTTCAACTATTTACGCCTTAGCCTGTGAATGGTAAAGTAGATACGGTCATAATAATTTAGAAAGGAAACACTTTGATGCAAAATCAAAATCAACTTATTCAGTATTTCTATATTATTTTCGGGGCAACTATTGTCGGGGTAACGTACAATATGTTCTTACTACCCGCAAAGCTTGCCGCCGGAGGAATTTCTGGGGTAGCTACTTTACTTTTTGAAATGTACGAACTCAGTCCTGGCCTGACCCAATTTGCAATCAACATCCCAATTTTCCTGATTGGCTGGCTTACGATGGGAAGTGACTTCGGGTTAAAAACGTTGGTCGGAACATTTTGGGTCCCTTTTATCATCTATTTGACTCAAGATATCGCGATTACGGTTACTAACCCTTTACTAGGTGCCATTTATGGCGGGCTCCTTCTCGGCGTTGGGTTGGGAATTGTTTATAAAGGAAATGGCTCTACCGGTGGGACGGCTGCTCTCGCGCAAATTATGAAACGCTTCACGAATCTGTCGGATGGCTATGCTCAATTAATCGTTGATGGTCTCGTTGTCACTACTTCCATATTCGTCTTCAGTCTCGAACTAACATTGTTCGCTTTGATGACAATTTTCATATCAAGCAAGGCAATCGACTTTGTACAACTGCGTACATCTGCAACGAAGCTTATCCTTATCATTAGTGAGGAAGAAGAAAAGATTCAGCAAATCATTAGAGAGGAAATTGACCGGGGGCTAACAAAAGTCCGTACAGTCGGCGGTTATTCTAACGAGGATAAAACAATGCTGCTTTGTGTGACAGAACAACATGAGGCTGTCGAATTAAAGAAAATCTTGCAAAAAGAAACACCGAATGCATTTGTCATCTTCCTGAATGCTTCTGAAATTCTTGGACGCGGCTTTTCCATTGATAAATATTATGGACAAAAATTATAGAAGCTCAGGGGGGATTACCCATGAGCTTCTATTTTTTTAGTATGATTCATGAAGTTATCATAGGCAAATCCCTTAACGATTTCTTCCGGGTAGGATTTAAGTAGTTCGTTGATTAAATTCTGGTATTCACCAGCATGAGAGAGACGATCGACAAAGCTGCTTATTCCATCAAAATCCGAGCCAAAGCCAAGATATTTCTCACCACCAAGGGAGCAGATATGATCAATATGCCTGATCAAGTCCAAGATTGATGCTTCTTCACTATTTTCCCGGATAAATGGCGGATTGAAAACTATATGGATAAAACCGCCTTTTCCAATCAGCGCTTGTATCGCTTCATCCGGAAGATTACGCGGATGATTACAGATTGATCTGGCATTGGAATGGCTCGCAAATGGATAATCGGCATGTTCCAACACATCCCAGAAAGCTTGATCAGATAAATGGGAAACATCCGTTAGTATCCGGTTCTCATTATTAAGTGCAACAACCTCTTTTCCAAATGCAGTCAGCCCAGCCCCGCGCACTTCCCCTGCCCCATCAGCACAAAGGTTGGCATAATTCCATGTTAGTCCAACGGATAATACTCCAAGCCGGTAAAGCGTTCTCAGCTTCGTCAAATCATTCCCGATGCACTCAGCACCTTCGAGTGTAAGAACGGCACCAATTTCCCCTGGTTTTAAATTATCAATTTCGGTAAAACTTCTAATATGCTTCATTTCGGGATTTTTCCCGATAATTTCTGAATGGAACATATCAGCCTGTTCCAGCGCATGCTGCCATTGTTCATCAGTTGGTATATCAGGGTAAATAAATATAGCGAAAAATTGTACACGTACTCCACCCTTTTTTAAGCGCAGCATATTTGTTTCCAGTTCTGGAGATGTGCGAAAGTTAAGCGGTGTATCACAATCAATACGTCTTTTCGTATGTTGCAATTTTAATAGGGCATCACAATGGGTATCGATAATTTTCACTATTACTCTCCTCTCAACGATAGTACATCCAGTTTAAACCTGAATAGAGCATTCGACAAGAAAAGTTATTTTCTATCAAAAAAGTTAATTGTCTGATAAAGTGAAACTTCATCAGTGGGTTCCCTTACCTCCCCACTTAATGTTAGTTAAACAGAATCAGGGATTCACGGACTGTATATCCCCCCACCTTCACATATTGGGTTTCCCTCATGTTTAGAGGAAGGGGTATTACAGACCGTTAATACGTGATAAAATAATACAAAGGAGTGTGATTTGCTTGCAGCAATACAATGAAAAAGATTTTAACCAAGCATTTGAACATGAAACAAAAAAGGTCAATGCAGAACTTGAGAAAGAGATTTTGTTTGCAATGATCGGTGATGTAAACACGGGTAAGTCATCCACCATTAATCAGCTGATTGGTGATGAAGTTGCCGAGGTCGGCGCAAGACCTGGCGAAACAACAGGAATCGACCGCTATGTATACCGTGATAAAATCATCTTTGTCGATACCCCTGGTTTAGATGATATTGAAGCAAAGCACTCGGAAGAAACATTAAAATTTTATAAAGAAGCGGATGTCGTGCTCTTTTTTCTAAACGCAGCAGGAACGGTCCTCTCTGAAGGGGAATTACGATCCTTTGAAATCATTCGAAAAGCAAATAAAGACATCCTTTTCGTCCTAAATAAAATTGATGCAGCAGACGATATTCCAGAACTCGTCAACTATATTAAAAAGCATACGGGTTCCCGGTCCAAGGTGGTGCCTATTTCCTCAAGGACTGGAGAGAATATCGACAAACTGCGTAATGAGATTTTGGATATCCTGCAAAAAAAGCATAAAGAAGTCCAATTTGCGCGGCTAATCAAGGAAAAAGCGTCAACAGCAAATAAATGGATTCTCACAGCAGCCGGTTCAGCAACAGCTGTTGGAGCTGCGCCGATTCCTGGTTCTGACTTTGTACCTTTAACTGGTATCCAGGTTGGACTGATGGTAAGGCTTGCTACATTATATGAAAAGCCTCTATCAAAAGCGAAAGCAAAGGAATTAATCTTAGCGACAATTACCGGGAATATCGGAAAAACATTGTTCCGACAAGTCGTTAAATTCGTACCAGGTGCAGGCTCTGTTGCTGGCGGAAGTATTGCCGGCGGAATGACACTCGCCCTAGGATATGCTGTAAAGTATGCCTATGAAAATGATATGGAACTTGATGCGAAGACACTTCGATCATTGTATGATTTCTTTAAAGAAAAAAAGCAAAGGAGTTAATTATGCAGATTCGCACCATCCAGGCAAAAGACAATAAAAAAATTGAAGCAATCATTAAGCAATCACTCGAGTCCGAGAACTTAAATATTCCGGGAACCGCTTATTTTGACCCTCACCTTGGTGAGCTTTACCAATTTTATCAAACGGAGCCAAATGCAAATTATTGGGTTGTTGTTGATGAAAACGATGAGGTACTTGGCGGCATTGGTATTGGCCCCTTTGGCAACCACGTTGGTGTGGCGGAACTTCAGAAGCTCTATCTTGCACCAGTTGCACAAGGACGAGGTTTCGCAAAAAAACTGATGCAAACAGCGCTAGAATTTGCTAGCAAACATTACACCCAATGCTATTTGGAGACATTCAAATCCCTTTCCGCAGCAAACCATTTATATGAAAAGTTTGGTTTTGTGAAGCTTAAAAAACCGCTCTCTGGCTCAGAACATAATGCATGTGATTGCTGGTACTTAAAGGAATTATAATGTAGCTGGGACTAGCCTTAATGGATTTATGTCCCAGCCTCCAGTTCTTTTTCCACTTGAAACAGTTAACGAATGATAGCATACATTTTAATATCTCGATTTCTCCCCTTGATTACTCGTGCTTTCCGGAGTGTCCCTTCGTATTGTAATCCCGCCTTTTCCATAACACGGTAGGAGCCGACATTTTCCGGCAAGCAGACTGCTTCGATACGGACGAGATTCATTTGTTCGAAACCGAATTGAATGACACGCTTCACAGCTTCGGTCATAAGCCCTTTCCCCCAATAATCACGATGGAGCACATAGCCGATTTCAGCTACTCTGCTAGCCGGTTTCCAATTAACAAAGTCGATGGTACCAATCATTTCGCTATTTGGCTTATATTCAATCGCCCACGGAGCAATTTCCCCTTTTTCATACCTCCCTAGTACAAAATTTAAAAAAGCCTCTGTATCTTGAAGGGATTCATGTCGTTCCCACGTTACAAACTTGCTCACTTCTGCATCACCGCCGTAAGCATTCATCGCTTGCAAGTCCGTTGATCTTACTTTTCTTAACCGAAGCCGTTCTGTTTCCAATGTAGGTAAATTATTATATATATCTTGAACTCGCATTGCCTTCTCCCCCCTGCCTAAATGTTGGGGATTATTATACCACACAAAGGCGCAAGCGCCCTAATGGGAAAATAGTTCCCTAGTTGTTTTCCTATTAAAGTAAGAAGAATATGCTAATGGGAAAATTAACCCCAGTTGTTTTCCGATTGAAGTAAGGTGAACGTGATGATGGGAGAATAAACCTTAGTTGTTTTCCCTTTGATGTAAGGTGAACATGCTGATGGGAGAATAAACCCTAGTTGTTTTCCCTTTAAAGTAAGATGAACATGCTGATGGGAAAATAAACCCAGTTGTTTTCCCTTTAAAGTAAGATGATCGATTGGAGGAGTGTGAAGTTTGGGACTGCGCACTTCTCGCCCCGCCAAAAGATCTGCTAGTTGCTGGGTGCAGAGCGGACGTGGCTAGCCCCGGATACCTAAGTAATCATAGCATTTTATTTTATAGTTTCTTATACCACAAAAACAGAACAGTCAAAGCCGGAAATTGCATATCTCGCAATCCGGCTTGACTGACAATAACATTATAAAAATTTCTTTTTAACATCTTCGCCGTGACAACTGAAGCGGATATCACGGTCTTCTACAATCGTTTCAAGATGGACAGGTCTGCCCCAAAGTTCATAAATATAAGGTAATACATGTTCAAGATAAGGTAGGTCAAGTTCGGTTCCCTCGTAGTGGTGCATAAGGTATAGCTCTCCGTTCCGGCTATAGTCGCCATCCACTACTGTGATATATGGAAATCCACCATTGACCCGCATAGAAACAAGTTGATTGCGGACTTGTTCATATTCCTTTGTAGAAACCCGGTAATCCCTTCCCTTTTTCTCAAACAGATACATATCCTCGCGCTCCACAATTTCCTTTGTTAAATAATTGCGGATGAAGGAAATATCTGATTCTATTTCACGAACTTCAAAGATTTTCTCCCGTCCGCTTCCAGGTTTCACACCGCGGGCAAGCATCTTCTCCGTCGGGTTGTTGTACCTTTCCTCAATATCTTCAAACATTTTGACTCCTAAATAATACGGGTTGATCGATGTGCGAGAAGGTTGCAGGACTCCCGCATTTAATGTTGCATATTCAATCGTATCGGCGCTCGTTAAGTCAAGCTCGCGCATGATGCGCTGATGCCAATACGATGCCCAGCCCTCATTCATGATTTTCGTCTCAAGCTGCGGCCAGAAATAGAGCATCTCTTCCCGGAGCATCGTTAAAATATCACGCTGCCAATCATCGAGTTCCCGGCTATGCTGTTCGATAAAATAAAGTAAATCCTTTTCAGGCTGTGGCGGAAATTTCTTCCGTTCCCTTCTAACAATAGGCTTTTCTTTTTCTACTTCATCTAGTCCCCATAAATCATCATAGGGTATAGGCTTTCGCTCTGGTTTTGTTTCTACCTCTTCATAATCTTGTTCCCCACGCATCAAGGACGGGTCGATATGCTCCTGAATGGCGAGCACCCGGTCGAGGAAATCCTCGACCTCTTTTTTGCCGTACCGCATCTCGTAAGCTGCGATTCGCTCTGCTGTCGTAGTCATACTCTCCACCATGTCCCGGCGTGTATTAGAGAACCTGACATTGTTCTTGAAAAAGTCGCAGTGGGCGAGAACATGAGCAATTATCATTTTATTTTGTACAAGTGAGTTTGTATCAAGTAAAAAAGCATAACAAGGATCAGAATTGATAACAAGCTCATAAATTTTACTTAAACCGAGGTCATATTGGAGCTTCATTTTATGAAACTGTTTACCAAAACTCCAGTGACTAAAACGAGTCGGCATCCCATAAGCGCCAAAGGTATATATAATATCTGCCGGACAAACTTCATAACGCATCGGGTAAAAATCGAGTCCGAAACCTTCTGCAATTTCCGTAATCTCCTGGATTGCATATTCCAATTCCTTACTCTCTATCAACGAGACCCCTCCCTCGTCTTCACCCGTGAGAAAAAGGTTTTTAGTGCGGGATACACATCTTGTTTCTCCCGAAGCTGGTAATAGCGGAAGTTAGGATGTTTTATCGTCTGGTACGTGTTCATCAATGTTGAATAACGGTTATAGCTATTTACCTCCCCGTAACCGAACATTTGCGACACATCCAGTAACTCATCAACTAATTGCAGACACTTTACATTATCTGATGTGATATTCTCCCCGTCCGAAAAATGAATCGGATAAATATTATAACGGGACGGCGGATACTTCTCTTCAATCAATTCCAGTGCTTTTATATAGGCGGAGGAACAAATCGTCCCACCGCTCTCCCCCTTGGAGAAAAAGTCATCCTTTGACACAACTTTTGCCATCGTATGGTGCGCAATGAATTCAAATTCAACCGTCTGATATTTTTTAATTAAAAAGCGGTTCATCCAGAAAAAGAAACTGCGCGCCATATACTTTTCAAATGTTCCCATAGACGCACTTGTATCCATCATCGCAAGGACTACCGCTTTCGATTCATGCTTCACTTCTTCATTCCATGTTTTAAAACGTAAATCATCCGGATGAATCGGCGTGATACTTGCCTCGCCTTCTGTTGCATTCCGCTTCAAAGCAGATAAAATCGTCCGTTTCTTATCAATATTCCCCATGAGACCTTTTTTTCGAATATCATTGAACTCAATATTCTCCGTTACCATTTCTCCCGTTTCTTTTTCCGCTAAGTTCGGCAGTTCCAGCTCTTTTAATAATGCAGCTTCAATATCAGCGAGGGAGACCTCCATCTCATAAAAATCTTCTCCCGGCTGATCACCTGGTTTCTCCCCGCCGCCTTTTCCATCCTCACTTCCTGAGCGGGCGATCACATCACCGACCTGACTCTCTCCATCCCCTTGGCCGACATGTTTTGTTTTATCATGGTTATAACGGATTTTATATTCATCCAGGGAGCGGATTGGAATTTTTACAACCTTCTTACCATCAGAAAGAATAATGTTCTCCTGACTGATTAAATCGGGTAGGTTGTTTTTTATAGCTTCCCGGACCTTTTCTAAATGACGTTGCTGATCCTGATTGCCTTTACGATGGAGAGACCAATTTTCCTTGGAAACGATAAATTGCTGCTTATTTGGCTTTTCTCCCATCTTTCTCCTCCTTCATATCCCTTTCAAAATGAATACTGCTTGTTATATCCTATTCATCTTCAGGATCAATTGCTTCCCCCCATAACCCAACTTTCATATCCAAAAAATATCACTCTCATTCAGCGTAAGTGCAGCTTTCAACTGGAGGTCCGCAGTCCAGACACCTCTCGCACCGGCGCACGGTGACTCCTGCGGGAATAGCACGTGTCCGAAGACCCCGCAGGAAGCGAACTTTTTCCGAGGCAGACTTAGATCGCCACGTCCTGTAGCAACGTCTGCATTAGCACGTCTTGTGCGTCGAGGTTAAGGCCGTGCCCACGGAAAGCATCCGTTCGCCGGGAAACTGAACGGCGATTAGAGTTTCGGAATAATTGAACGTTTAAAACACTTATGCTGAATGAGAGTTTAATCTTAACGGTTCAGTAGGCTCCCGACATATCGGAGCAGTTCGTTGGCAGAGGTAGAGTTATAGCCGTATTCATCAATGAGTCTCGCGATGACTTCATTCACTTTTTTCAGCTGATTTTCATCCGGTGTCTGGGAGGTTGTTGTTATTTTCACGACGTCTTTTAAATCTGCGAACAATTTTTTCTGAATCGCTTCCCGGAGCCGTTCATGCGAACTATAATCAAATCGTTTTCCTTTACGTGCATAGGCAGATAAACGAATTAAAATTTCTTCACGGAAGGCTTTCTTCGCATTTTCCGAAATTCCAATCTGCTCCTCAATCGATCGCATGAGCTTTTCATCTGGGTTCATCTCTTCTCCTGTCAATGGGTCACGCAGCTTATTCTTGTTACAATAGGCCTCGACATTATCGAGATAGTTATCAAGCAAAGATTTCGCTGATTCTTCATAAGAATAGACAAATGCTTTTTGGACTTCATTTTTTGCGATTTCATCGTATTCCTTCCTGGCGACAGCAATGTAATTCATATATTTCTCCGCATCTTCCCTCGAAATCGCTGGATGTTGATCAAGCCCATCTTTCAAGGAACGAAGTACATCTAACGCATTAATTGACGGAACTTCTTTACGGATGATGGCAGAAGAGATTCTGTTGATTACATAGCGCGGATCAATTCCGGACATCCCTTCATCTTGATGCTCACGCCCGAGCTCTTCAATATCAACTTGGTTAAATCCTTCAACATTTTCTCCATCATAAAGACGCATTTTCTTCACGAGATCGATTCCCTGCTTTTTCGAATCCTTCAAACGAGTCAGTATGGAAAAAATGGCTGCAACCCTTAATGCGTGCGGAGCAATATGAACATCTGCTATATCGCTTTCCATGATCATCTTTTCATAAATCTTTTCTTCTTCACTCACTCGGAGATTATACGGGATTGGCATGACGATGATTCTTGAATGAAGCGCTTCGTTCTTTTTATTGGCGATAAATGAGCGGTACTCCGTCTCATTCGAGTGGGCTATAATCATCTCATCCGCCGAGATTAATGCGAATCTTCCCGCCTTAAAATTCCCTTCCTGTGTTAACGATAGTAAGTGCCATAAAAATTTCTCATCAGACTTCAATATCTCCTGAAACTCCATCATTCCACGGTTTGCCTTATTCAATTCACCGTCAAAGCGATATGCCCGCGGATCGGATTCCGACCCGTATTCCGCAATCGTTGAAAAGTCGATGCTTCCGGTTAAATCGGCAATATCCTGGGATTTCGGATCGGATGGACTGAATGTCCCAATCCCAGTCCGTTTATCTTCTGAGAAAAAGATTCGTTCCACACGTACATCTTCAATTCGTCCATCATATTCTTTCTCAAGTCGCATCGTGTTAAGTGGAGACAAGCTCCCTTCAATCCGGATACCATATTCATCCTGGAAATCTTTACGCAGATGTGGCGGAATTAAATGGAGCGGATCTTCATGCATTGGACATCCTTTAATCGCATAAACAGCACCTGCATCTGTACGGGTATATTCTTCCAATCCACGTTTTAACAGGGTTACAATCGTAGACTTTCCGCCACTCACTGGACCCATTAGTAATAAAATTCGTTTTCTAACATCCAAACGCTTAGCTGCCGGGTGAAAATACTCCTCCACGAGCCGCTCAATCGCCTCTTCTAATCCGAATATATCATCCCCGAAAAAATGATAGGTTTTCCTGCCATTTTCTTCGGTGAATCCTTTATCTTTAATCATATTATATATACGGGAGTGAGCAGATTGAGCGACATGGGGTCTCTCTTTGACAATCTCAAGATACTCGGCAAACGTTCCTTCCCACCGTAAACGACTTTCTTCTTCGCGGTACGCTCGAACTTTATTTATAATTTCCATAGTTACTCCCTCCATGATAGCGGCGATTTATATATCCTATGCCGGACAGGAAGTTAACATTACCCCGGAATGAGAAAGAACCGCCAGAACGAGTATCTTACTACTTCGTTCCGGCGGCCCTGATATACTTGGTTAAGGCTTGACTAGTTTTTTATCACGTATTAACGGTCTGTAATACCTGATTCTGTTCAACTAACATTCAGTGGGGGGAAGGAATTCCCCACTGAATGAAGTTTCACTTTATAGATTCATTGTAATATTCGTTGGTAACTTTTTCGGCTTCGACAATTTCGTATTGGCTCGATGTTTTCAGGACGACCCAGGTCATGATATCTTCTCCACCTGCATCGTTCACAACGTAATGCCAGCGTTCTTCATACATCTCGTCCAATTCTTCCACAATTTCGGGATTCAATCGTTTGCGAGTAAGTTCAATTGCGTTTAAAAGTTTAACCCCTTCTACACTACGGACTTGAACCGCCAGTTCTTCTACTAGTTCCTCAATCGGATGCTCGCTTAAAAATTCTTCACTGAAATAAGCTGCCACAGCTGCTTCATTTTCCATTAGTGCCTGTCCGTACATATCCTCCACAACAGAAACCGATGCAGGGTTAAAACATCCTGTTAAAAGAAAGACAGAACTAACTAACAAAGCAGTAATTTTTCGCATGCCATTACCTTAGAAATCATCTGGATTGGAACCGGTACGTTCATTTTTGTTCATGCCAGCAATTTGTTCCACTTCTTCTGCAGTAAGCTTGAAATCAAAGATATCCGCATTTTCAATCATTCTGTTTTTATTAATCGATTTTGGAATTGTCATAACATCCTGGTCCAAATCCCAACGTAAAAGTACTTGGGGTACTGTTTTTCCATACTTTTCGGCAATATCAACAAGTAATGGCTCATTGAAAATACGACCCTTTTTGAGTGGAGACCATGCTTGCATTTGAATATCATTTTCTTTACAGAAAGCTAATACATCACGTTGTGTCAGATGTGGGTGGAATTCTATCTGGTTCACTACCGGTTTCACTTCTGCATCTTTTAGCAGCTCTTCCATATGATGGACATGGAAGTTACTGACACCGATAGCTCGCACCTTTTTATCCCGGTAAAGCTTTTCGAGTGCTCTCCATGTATCTTTAAATTTTCCTGATACTGGCCAGTGAATAAGATAAAGGTCAAGATAATCGAGTCCTAACTTTTCCAAAGATTCATCGAAAGCTTGCAATGTAGATTCGTATCCTTGTTGATCGTTCCAAACTTTAGATGTAACGAAAATTTCATCCCGAGGGATTCCGGAATCCTTAATTGCTTGTCCGACACCTTCTTCATTCCCATAAACGCTCGCAGTGTCAATCAGACGGTAACCGACAGATAGTGCATCCCTAACGGCATTAATTACAGTATCACCGTCTTCTACTTTAAATACACCGAGTCCGAATCCAGGCATCTTCACTCCATTATTTAATGCGACTGTATCTTGCAAGTTATTAATCATCGTTATCCTCCCATTCATTACTTCTATCGTCTTCTATCTTATCATTATTTTCTTACTTCTAACAAATTGAATGAAAGGGAAAAAATATCGTATAAAGCTGAAAAATTATTATAAGAGCATCTGCCGCTCCGGAAATATACGTTGAGTATCTTGGCGGGTAAAGGCTATCGGCCCGTGGGTCTCACTATGCCGGCCGACGAAGACGAACGGGGCGTTCTAATGTCGTTGCCCGCCACAGGAGTTGAATGTGCTTAGTCGCCCTTTTGCTGGAGTCTCCATATATTTCCGGCACTGATCAGCAATGTTATTCTTGTTTTCTTCTATATTAAAATAGTTGTGACTCAACTTCGATATACATAAACTCCCCCTTGTAGTTCCCTTATGCATTCTCCTTTTAGGCGGAGATATTCTAGGTGAGCGAGGGTTTCACCGATTGCGAACCGTGTTTCATGGATATTTAATTGTTTATTGAAAAGCTTTTCGCATGCCTCGTAAACCGTGCAGCCTGTTTGAATAATTTCGTGCAAAGCAGCGAGTCTTTCGTCGTGATGTGCTTTTAATTCAAGCACCCGCAAGTGCCCGTCATGAAATGGTTTCCCGTGTGAAGGGATAATAAAGTCGACCTCAAGTGCAGCAATTTTATCCAAAGAATCGAAGTAACTCGCGAGCGGATTCGGGTCACCATGGAACCAATGGGAAATGTTTGGTGTAATCTTCGGTAAAATATGATCCGTGCTAAGAAGTGCATTTTTTTCCATATTATAAAAGGTGACAAGCCCTTCCGAGTGACCCGGTGTAAAAATAACTTCATATTCATATTTTCCGAGAACAAGCTTTTCCCCTTCTTCTAAATAATGCCCGACGGTCGGATATGGTTGTACCCTTGGGACAAATTCTTCCGTATTCTCAATCATCTGCCGCGCAACTTGTTCCGGTATTCCGGATAACGTATAATATTTCCCGAGTTCGCTGAGCAATCCTTCTTCCCAGCTGTACAGCCCATTTTCCGCATCGATTTGGGACATGGACACCTGGGGCCCATACTTCTCTTGAAAAGCTCCCGCATACCCGTAATGATCTGGATGATAATGGGTAATAATCAAATCAGTGACCTCTTTGCCCGCAAGCTCTTCTTCCCAACGTTTCACCGTCTCCTTATTATGAAGACCAACGTCAATGACTTTATAGCCATCCACTCCTTCTGCAAGGAAGCAATTCACATGGTTCAGGCGAAATGGCAAGTCAAGCCGAATAAGTCGTAAACCATATTCTTCTAACATTTACATCAACACCTTTCGCCTCAATTACCTTTAAAGTTTGGTTTTCGCTTTTCAAAAAACGCTGCAATCCCTTCTTTATTATCTTCAGATTGGAGGAGCAGTGTCTGAATTGCTGTTTCTTGTAAATCACTCGTTTCATAATTCAGCTGCTCAGCATGGTTCACGAAATGCTTCACAAACCGATTCGCAAGCGGAGGACCATCTACAATAAATTGGGCATACTCAGTTGCTTCCTCCATTAGATTTTCTTTGGCAACATGATTAACAAGCCCCCAAGCTTTCAGTTCATCCGCAGATACAGGTTTTGCTGAAGAAAGCCATTCTTTTACAAGCGGATGCGGGACATTATCTGTTAAGGCCTTCATCAGCCCAAGGTCGGGAATCAGTGCAATATTTGAAAAGCTGCTAATGAATGTTGCTTTGCTCTCCGCTACAATAAAGTCTGCCGCCATTGCAATACTAAACCCAGCTCCAGCAGCAAAGCCATTCACAGCCGCAACAACATACGTATCCATCTTACGGATTATCTGGACGACTTCGAGCGCCCGCCTCATATACTTCATAATGGAAGCGGATTTATTTAAGGTGTGAAGTGTTTCTAAATCACCGCCAGCTGAAAACCCTTTTCCCTCACCTGATAAAATGACAGCACGAATTGCTTGATCCTCATCTGCATCTTTTAGGGCGGCAATTACGTCATTTACAAGTTCGATGGATAAGGCATTCCGCTTATCCGGCCGGTTCATTGAAATATAAGCGATACTATTTTCTTTTGTTACTTTTACTAACCCCATACTCTCTCCCCCTCATTTCATTCGCTGGACGGTTTCGTGATATTCATTTGCGATTTTTTCTTTAGCTTTTAAATATTCTTCCCGAAGCTCATTTGTTATCTCCTTTACCGTCAGCTCCTTTTTAATCGGGCCAACTCCCTGACCTGCCCCCCAAACATCACGCCATGCTTTCACATCGGGATTACCGAGCTCAGAAAAATCTATTTTTCCTTTTTCAGGAAGCTGTTCTGGGTCAAGACCAGCATTTACAATACTCTTCGTCAGGTAATTAGCGTGAATTCCGCTAAATGCAGGCGTGTACGTAATATCTGAAACTGAAGAATCAATAACAAGCTTTCGATATTCATCCACAGCACTGCTTTCTTCTGCGACGATAAACTTAGTTCCGAAATAGGCAAGATCAGCACCAAGTGTCTCGGCAACGAGGATGTCCTCCCCCTTCGATAACGTTCCTGCTAAAGCGATAGGCCCATCGAAATTTTCACGGATCTCATGCATAAAAGCAATCGGATTCAACCTGCCACCATGCCCGCCTGCTCCGGCAGCAACAAGGACAAGTCCGTCACTTCCTTTTTCTAAAGCCTTCTTCGCAAATTTCATATCGATGACGTCACTAAGAACGACTCCACCGTATTCCTTCACAATTGCTACCACGGGGCTCGGATCTCCCAGTGACGTAATGACAAGTGGTGGTTGATATTTTTCGATTAACGCAAGATCTTCTGTAAAGCGTTTGTTCGAACGATGACTAATAAAATTGATTCCCCATGGGGCAGTTTCTTCCCCGTTTTCTTCTTTTAACTGTTGCAAGCCATCTGTAATTTCTTGCATCCAGTCATCTAACTGTTCGGTTGTGCGTGCATTTAATGCTGGAAACGTCCCGATAATTCCCGAACCGCATGCTTCAAGCACCATTTTTGGATTGGAAATGAGAAACATTGGTGCCATGATGACCGGTAGTTTAACCCCTTGCAGCAATTTTTTCGTTGCTTCATTTGTCATGAAATATACTCCTCCTCTAACATCTCTTTCCTTGAGTGAATGTTCATTCATTCCTTTTCAAAAAAAATAGAATTGGTCAAATCTATTCTTCTTGTATTATTCTAATTCTAAATTTTCATATTTTTAATGTCAAGTGATTACGCGTAAAAAAGAGAACAGGGGCATTGGAAAAATCCAACTGACCCTGTTCTTTTTATTTCAACTCTAATAATTTCTGCTTCATTTCTTCTTCCATTACAATCATTTCTTTTTCAGCTTGTTGGCGCTTCTCTCTACCTTCTGCTTGAATTGTAAGTGTTTCTTCGATGGTAGAAATCAAATCTTCCTGCGTCTTCTTCAATGTTTCAATATCGACAAGTCCACGTTCATTTTCTTTTGCCGTCTCAATTGTATTCGTTCGTAAGAGCTCGGAGTTTTTCAACATGAGATCATTTGTTGTTTCAGAAACGAGTTTTTGAGCTTCAACGGCATTTCTCTGACGCAGCAAGGTTAGTGCAATTGCAATTTGATTTTTCCATAGTGGGATTGCAGTTAAGATTGATGATTGAATCTTTTCCACTAGTGCCTGGTTCGTATTTTGAATGAGCCGAATCTGCGGTGCGCTTTGAATCGTAATTTGTCTGCTTAATTTCAGATCATGCGTCCGCTTCTCAAGACGATCGGTAAATTGAATCAAGTCATTTACTTCCTGAACCATCATTTGATTTTGACTTGCTTCCGCTTTCTCTCTCAGAGCGGGAATTTCTTTTGTCCGGAGCTCAGCAATCTTCACTTCTCCAGCAGCAATGAAAACATTCAATGCATCAAAGTATTCCTTGTTTTTCGAGAATAGCTGTTCCAATAATTTATTATCCTTCGTGAGCTCGTCCTTCCCCCGGTCAAGCTTTACACTAATTCGGTCAATTTGTGCACCAGTCTTTTGATAATTAGAAAGAACTTGATTCACTGAATTAGATACCCGATTGAAAATCTTGGAAAGAAACCCACGGTTATCTGTCCGCAAATCGTCCGGATCTACTTGTTCGAGCTTTTTCATCAGATCGGATAAAATGCCACCAATTTCGCCGATATCACTATTTTTTACATGGTCCAGCATGTCATGGGAAAAATCCATTAGCTTAGACTGTGCTTCCGTACCGTATAAAGATACACTCTGAAGATTTTGCGGGTCGATTTGTTCTGCAAGCTGCAAAGCTCGCTTCCTCTTATCTTCCGGCAATACATCGATGAGTTTCTTTTCG
The DNA here is from genome assembly GCF_037892815.1 of Oceanobacillus sp. HCA-5259. NCBI lineage: Bacteria > Bacillati > Bacillota > Bacilli > Caryophanales > Bacillaceae > Oceanobacillus > Oceanobacillus sp. HCA-5259. The sequence continues at coordinate 80,272 of NZ_JBBKBV010000011.1, forward strand.
GTTACTTCCTTCTCTGTCTCTATTTCGCTAATTTCCTTGTCAATAGAGTCGCTGCCGAACGGATTCGCCAACAGCTCGTCCAATTCAAATTCATTCTTCTTCTCTTCGGCCATCAGATAACCCTCCCATTTGTTTTCTTCGGTTTTTGTAATGTCTTTTTCGCTACGTCAAGCTCAAAATGTAATGTATCGACATCATCATTCAGCATCTCGCGTAGGTCTTTATTTACGGTTTGACCAAGAACGATAATGGTATGTCTGGAATCCCGCATCGTTTCGCTCATTTCACGGGATTTCACTTGCTGTTTGGATAGGTAGGCATATTTTTCCGCAATTTCAACTAACGAATCAAGATGTTTATAATAAAAAGCTTCCGCCTTAAAAAATCTCCATGGTTCCCGTTGCGTATTCGTATAAATCCTTTTTACGGTACGAAGAATTTCAAAATTCTCCTTCGCATTCCCAAAGTGACGGACTTGAAGAAAGGCGCGCTGCAGTCGGATAACTTTTGCTTTCGCTTCTTTCAAGTTCTCGGAAATGAATTTATATTCCTTCCTTGTCAGCCCTTGACGCTTCGCATAGCGCGAAATCTGTATATGTTTTACAGAATAATAGGTGACTACACCACCGACAATAGCGTATGTCGTTGATAGGAGAATAACTTGTGTAAAGGCGAAAAAACTGATCAACCAGATCACCCCTGTTGCAGTGAAAGCCGCCGCCTGTCGTAAAACAAAGTCGAAAAATGCTTTCATTTCATCACTCCTATAATAAATTACACGGCCTGTATGGATACTCAACCATTAATACGATAAAACCAAGTATAAAGTTTCACTTAAATCTATTTTACCTAACTTGACGAGAAATAACTACACTTAGATAATGACAATTAGATGTTTGGTTAGAGTTTTTAAATTCATTATTTTAGGAGATGAATGGGATGCAACGAATTGGAATTGATGCTGGCGGATCGTTAATCAAGCTTGCTTATGTAGAACGAGAACGGTTACATGTTAAAACTTACCAATACCCGGAAAAAGATTCCATCATGAATTGGCTCCATATGCTCGCACCACAAGTCCATGTTTACGGAACGGGTGGAAGATGGCAGGATGTATCACGTATCATTCGGCAATCAACCGAAACGGTAGAGGAATTTCCCGCTATTGTCCGGGGCGCAGATTATTTATTGAGCAAAGAGGTCGGATCACCAAAGGAATACATTCTCGTAAATATTGGTACGGGGACTTCAATTTTCCACGTCTATAATGGATCCTTCGAAAGGGTGATAGGAAGCGGAATTGGTGGTGGTACATGGATGGGAATCGGCTCCCTTCTAACAGGTAATGAGAAAAGTTTCCAAGAACTTGTCGAACTGAGCGCGGCTGGAAATCATCTACAAGTCGATTTGCTTGTAAAAGATATATACGGCGAGCAACAAGCTCCCCTCATACAAGAACTAACGGCTGCTAATTTTGGTAAACTAGGGCTGTTAAAAACTAGTACACACGCTGATCAACTGCATGCTCTAACACAACTGATCGGTGAGGTCATTTTATCCCTTGCGAGTACCGTCATGCAAAGTAAAAATGTAGGGAAAGTTGTTTTTATCGGTAGCACCATTCAAGGGAATAAACCGCTGCAGAATGTACTGACAAGCTTTCAAGAAATGTTAGCGTATGAGGCGATATTTTTGGAGATGGGGGCTTATGCCGGTGCCATTGGGGCCATGCTGGAATAGCTGGCTCTTCTCTCTTAATTCACCAATTAATGTATTACTCTTTTTCCGTTGCCGGTCCGCTAGACCGGCTAATTCTATTAAAATAATCGGTTCATTATTTCTTACTGTAAGCAGCAACCAGCTATCTTCAGTAATAATATGGTCAAAACGTTCGGTGGAAATAACGAGCTCATCGCCTTTCTGTTCTAGTAAAACAACAGCCTTTCCCCCTTCGATTCGATCTACTACACCAATTTCAGGAATGGCGTGCTGCCCAGAAAATAATAAATAAATAATTAGCCATATGTTCATAATACACCTCCTCGAATCGAAACAGTCGGATGAAAAATATTGACCGCTGGATTTTCCACATTCTATTTGCTACTCTATGAATGGAAGTTTTGGAAATCTTAGGGGGAAAGCAAGTGAAGCGTTTAACAATTATACTGGCATTTTTCATCTTTTCTTTTATCACGGCTTGTGATGAAATGCCAACAGAGAAATCAAGCAACTCAGACGAAACACCGGTAACAACGAAAGATAAAGATACTACTACCATTGCTGGAGAAAACCTTGAGGAATTATCCGTTCATTTTATTGATGTTGGTCAAGGTGATGCCACGTTATTCCGTTATCACACGACTGAAGGAAAATATACAATTTTATTTGATACGGGAGATTGGCGCGGTACCGAGGTAACGAGTTATCTCAATGCTAATGAAGTTGATTTTATCGATCTTGTCATCGTGAGTCATCCAGATGCAGATCATATTGGACAGCTTGCTCAAGTAATGCAGAATTTTGAGGTTGGAGAGGTCTGGATGTCTGGAAATGAAAGTACCTCCCAGACGTTTCAACAAGCGGTGGAAGCTGTCTTGGCAAGTGATGCAGACTATTATGAACCTCGGGCAGGTGAAGATTTTTCCATCGGTCCAATGGATATTCAAATTCTCTACCCGGAAAGTATTTCAGGTAAGACTAATGAGGAATCCATTTCTGCCTTATTTACATACGGTAATGTGAAGTTTGTTCTTACTGGAGATGCTGGCAGGGGAGAAGAAACGTATATGCGTAACACATTCAATGTAGCAGCTGACGTCCTGCATCTTGGACACCATGGCTCGAAAACATCCAGTGATCCCGCATTCCTTGATGCTGTTTCACCAAAAATTGCCGTTTATAGCGCAGGTACAGATAACAGCTATGACCATCCGAGCCCAGAAGTCGTAACCGCAGTTGAAGAAAGAGAGATCGAACTATATGGTACAGACAAACACGGCACCATCCTTCTCACAACCAACGGCACCGACATCCAAATCAACACAAATATAACAACGCCTGAAAGTGGGACAACGGGGTCAGAGCAAATGTCCCAAAATGATGAGAACGGAGATACGGAACAAGACACTAATTCAAGCTGTGTAAATATAAATGAAGCAACAGCCGAAGAATTACAGCAGATCATCCATATCGGTCCGGAGCGGACTCAGGATTTAGTTGAATTACGCCCATTCCAGTCCATTGATGACCTCACTCAAATTGATGGAATTGGACCAGCACGAATTGCGGATATTCAATCAGAAGGGATAGCGTGTATACAATGAAAGGTATATTAGATCGATTTGAAGGTAATCAAGCAGTTATTCTAATCGAAGAAACGAAAGAGGAATTGATAGTCAACAAGGAAGTCTTACCTCGTGGCAGTATGAAGAATACAATATTCAACTTGAAAAAAGAAAGCGATGGCTACACCATTGTCAACATTGATTTAGCACAGACAAAGGCAGCAGAGAGAAAATCCTCCTCCCTTATGGATCAACTGCGCGCAAAAAACAAAGGTAGCAAATTTAAACAATAAAACAAGCGGTAAATGTGAAAATAGCCGAACAAACCAATCATCTCAGCAGGTACAACATATGGTTTGTTCGGTTTTTTAGCATAGGATACTATAAAGCGAAACTCATTCAGTTGGGTTTCCGTACCCCCACTGAATGTTAGTTGAACAGAATCAGGTATTTACGGACTGTATATCCTCCACCCCCTAACATTTTGGTTTTTCCTCTTGTTTAGAGGTGGAGGTATTACAGACCGTTGATACGTGATAAAGTGAAACTTCATTCAGTGGGGAATCCTTACCCCCCACCGAATGTTAGTTGAACAGAATCAGGTATTTACGGACTGTATATCCTCCACCCCTTAGCATTTTGGTTTTCCCTCTTGTTTAGAGGTGGAGGTATTACAGACCGTTGATACGTGATAAATACTTGCGCCTTTGTTTTTTATAAGCTAAGGAGTCAATTCCAATGGTACGGTGTTTCCTGATACACATAGTAATTCAGCCAATTCGAAAATAATAAATGTGTGTGGGAGCGCCATGAATTAGGCGGAGTCTTCTCCGGATCGTCATTAGGGAAATAATTCACGGGAACCGCGATGTCGAGCCCCTTTTTCACATCCCGTTCGTATTCATCACGAAGTGTCGTAGCATCATATTCAAGATGGCCTGTAATCATAATATTTTTCCGATCATTTGAAAGAATGATGAATGGAGAGTTTTCATCTGTCTTCGATAACAGCGTAAGTTCCGGGTGCTTTTCAATTGCTTCCGCGCTAACCGTTGTATGTCTTGAATGTGGTGCTAAAAAATGATCATTAAAACCCTGAACGAGTTTCTCAGTAGGCAGGGAAATATCATGATTAAAAACGCCAAAGTATTTCTCCGGCAAGGATTTCTTCTTGATTCCATAATGATGATAAAGTGCTGCTTGAGCTCCCCAGCATATGTATAGATTGGACGTTACATTCTCTACCGACCAATCCATAACCTCCTGTAATTCCCGCCAATAACTCACTTCTTCAAACTCCAGATGTTCAATCGGCGCACCAGTAATAATAAGGCCATCGAACTTACGGGATTTCACCATATCAAATGTTGTATAAAACGTATCAAGATGATAATTGCTGACATTTTTTGATTGGTACGTTGCTGTCCGTAAGAAATTGATATTCACTTGTAATGGTGTATTTCCCAATAAACGTAATAATTGCAGTTCGGTCTTTTCCTTTTCGGGCATTAGATTCAAAATCAAAATATTTAATGGACGGATATCCTGTGTACGGGCCCTGTCTTCATCCATTACAAAAATCTTTTCTTTCTTCAATGTTTCTCTTGCTGGTAATTCTCTCGGTATATTAATTGGCAATCCACGCATCTCCCCTCTGAATAAAGTTTCATTTTATATAATACCAATCATTATAAATATTAAGTCATGAAACAGCAAGTTCTTGAAACCATAATCCGCCTAAATGGAATCGGTTTCCAAGTGCCTTGCTTTCAGGTTGCTGTTTAATGTTATATAATCAAGATGCAACAAGTCATATCTTCGGAGGGTAGAAGCAATGAAAAAGTTCAGAATAATTTTCTTTGCAATCATTCTTTCCGGGTTGATTTCCCTGAGTGCTTGTGGAACAAATGGGAATGATCCGGATACAGAACAGCAAGACGAACCGGAACAGGGAGATGTCTCAGAAAAGGAAGCAACAGATGACGAGTCAGCAGAGGATGAAAAAGCGGTCGAAGAGGACACGACTGAGGAAATGGGAGAAGAAATCGTCGCAGAAAATGATGCTTTTAAAGTTTTCGAACCTGCACCCGACAGTGTTGTCGATAACGAGATTACTGTCCGCGGAGAAGCCCGCGTATTCGAGGCAACTGTTTCCTATGAATTTGAAGACGGCCATAACATCCTTGATAAGGGAACTGTTACGGCAAGCCAAGGGGCTCCAGAATGGGGCGAGTTTGAAATTAAAATTTCATTCGATGAAGTTACGAATGACACTGGAATGATCGTTCTTTTTGAAGAGAGTGCCAAAGACGGTTCCAGACAAAACGAATTGATCATCCCAGTAAAAGTTGAAGATTAATAAGAACGGGTCAATTAGATACTGTCTAATTGGCCCTAATTTTCGGATTAGAGGTTTTATAGATGCAAAGATTGTTAAAGAATAAATGGTCCGTCGTGGCCATTGCTGTATTTTGTTCATTATTATGGGGAAGTGCCTTTCCATTACTTAAAATAAGTTATGAAGAATTCCAAATTGGTTCAGAAGATGTGATTGCAAAAATTGTGTTTGCTGGACTGAGATTTCTGCTCGCTGGGCTTATCGTACTTGGCTTTCTAATGATTAGTAACATCAAACAGTTATTCATTACTAAAAAACAATTAATGATCTTGCTCGTACTCGGAATTGTCCAGACCGCATTGCAATATTTCTTCTTTTATAATGGACTAGCCAATGTTACGGGTATGCAAGGAGCAATTCTAAACTCAAGCGGAACATTCTTCACCGTCCTGTTGGCACATTATTTTTATGTAAACGACAAGATGACAATCCAAAAAGCAATCGGACTCCTCGCAGGATTTGGAGGAATCATTATCGCGAACTGGGGACAAGGTTTTTCCTACCAATTCACATTCACTGGTGAAGGATTTATGATTCTATCTGGTGTAACCAGTGCGGTTGCAACGATTATGGCGAAGGAACTTGCTAAAGGGATCCATCCATTTGCGATTACAGGCTGGCAGTTCACTTTAGGGGCAATCGTGCTATTAATCATCGGCTTACCACAGCTTGGAGAAAACGCGATTGTTTTCACCACATTTGGCTGGGGATTATTTATTTATTCGGCTTTACTTTCTTCCGTTGCTTTTGCTCTCTGGTACTCCCTATTAAAATATAACCCTGCTGGAGAAATCACAATGTACAAATTCATTGTCCCAGTCTCGGGGTCTATTTTATCAACGCTCTTTATTCCAGGAGAAAATATTACGCCGGCAATACTATTCGCGCTTGCCTTGGTTGCACTTGGGATCATTATCGTAAATATGAGACCACAAAATCAAAAGGAATGGTCGAGGGAATAAGAAACCAATATGGAGGGGTTAATGCGAGTCGTCATGGAGGAGGTCTATCGCTTTCTTCGGGAAGGGAGCATTCGTAATTAATAGAACCTCTCCATGGCGTTTTATATTGGAGGGAAGTGTCCCTCAACCAATCTCTTAAGTCCAAAGATAATAAATATTCATTAATCCGTCAAAAAGCAATTTTTGATTTTTCTTCTGTTTTTATGTCGAGAAAGGTCGATTCACTTGCAAATAACTCAATTTTTTTAGCGGAATTCGTCGAAGTGTGTCGATAATCCGATTTAAAATTTAAAATCTCCACTTTTTTACTTTTCCTCAAGAAAATAATTGAATTTCATACTTTTCCCAAAGCTATTCATATTTTTCTAAATGGTAATTACCATACCGGGCTGCGCTAATTCAACAGCTGCAGCTCCTGTTTTTTCTGCACTCTCTACCAGCTTCTGAATATTTCCGTAATGTGGCAAGTGGGTTAATAATGTCTTGTGCGCTCCTGCTTTTTTTGCAAGCATCCCAGCTTCCCTCGCATTCATATGGCCTGAGTTTTTCCCATCCATTCCTTCATACAGACTGCATTCTGCAATTAATAAATCCGCTCCTTTTGCAAAGTCTACAAGTCCCTTCGTAAAACTTGTATCCGCAGTATATACGAATCTTTTCTTTCCATTCGATATTTTCATCGCATATGTTTCTACCGGGTGAATCGTTTTTAAGAAATTTAGTTGAAACGGCCCAATATGTAGCTCGCTCTCTTCATCAATTGCTTGGAATTCCGTATAGGGAACCGATGTAAACTCCTGTTCTTTCATCTCGTCTTGAGGTCCATAAATTGTAAGGGATTCATCAACCCTACCAAGCTGAGTATTTACCAGACGGGAAAACAGATAAGCACCGACATCACTTGCATGATCATAGTGGTAATGGGATAATAGAACGTCATTAATCTCATTTAAATCTATGAATTCCTGCAGTTTAACAAGTACTCCACTTCCGCAATCAATTAGCATTGAAAAACCATCTTGTTCAACTAGATAGCCTGAGCACGGCCCATCCTTTTTAGGATAGCCTCCCCACATTCCAATTACTGTAATCTTCATCTCCATCATCTCCCCACCTTATTATACCCTGTTTTCCTTTCTGGATTGAAGTTGTTATTTTACTTTTTTTCCCTAAACGATGTAAAAAAACGTAATTCGGGTTTCAATTTATTTTATTATGGGTATAATAGAACGCGTATGTTTTATACTTGTTTTAAGGGAGGACCTATGAAGAAAGTTTCAAAAGTGTTTTACATAGCACTACCAATTGTAGTTATTATGGTTATTTTGGGAGCAGTGTTCCCTACTGAATTTGAAAATTTAACGAGTCGGATTAAAGTATTTGTTTCCACCACTTTTGGGTGGTATTATATGTTGCTCATGTCCGCCATGGTCATAGTAGCAATAATGATTGCTTTCAGCCGATTTGGGAAAATTCGCCTTGGAAAAGATCACGATAAGCCCGACTTTTCCACAGTTACATGGATTGGAATGCTATTCTCTGCCGGAATGGGGATCGGTCTTGTTTTCTACGGGGCAGCTGAGCCATTATTTCATTATATTGTTGACGCTCCGAACGCAGAGGCAGGGTCAAGTGCAGCTTTCAAAGATGCCCTTGTCTATTCTTATTTCCATTGGGGACTCCATATCTGGGCGATGTATGGAGTCGTTGCTTTATCCCTTGCCTTTTTCCAGTTCAGAAAGGGCGAGCCTGGTTTAATTTCATCAACATTAAAACCGCTCTTTGGCGACAAGATGAATGGGCCATTCGGAACGTTTGTTGATGTGTTGTCTGTATTTGCAACAGTGTTCGGAGTCGCAACTTCTCTTGGTTTCGGTGCTGTTCAAATAAACGGTGGATTATCACATTTATTCGGTATTGAAGTAGGATTTGTCCCGCAAACAATAATTGTTATCGTTGTGACTGGACTCTTTATTATGTCTGCTTGGTCAGGACTAAGCCGAGGAATAAAATATTTATCTAATACAAATATTGTGTTAGCAGTTATTCTGTTAATAATTGTTATTGCGATTGGACCGACCGTTCTCATTATGAATATGTTTACGGAAACTCTCGGATTATATGTTCAAAATCTAATTGGAATGAGCTTTAAAACTGCACCTCTTTCGGGCGACAACCGTGCTTGGCTTGATAGCTGGACAATATTTTACTGGGCGTGGTGGTTATCCTGGGCACCCTTTGTCGGAATGTTTATTGCTCGAGTATCCCGTGGACGCACTATCCGCGAATTTATTGTCGGCGTGATGATTGCTCCTACTCTCTTTATCGCGATCTGGTATGCAGCATTCGGTACGACAGCCGGGAGTATCCAGGACTCTGGATTCGACTTGTCCAATTTCGCAACAGAGCTCGTATTATTTAATATGTTCGATCAATTGCCGTTGTCAACGATTCTTTCTATTATAGCGATTATTTTAATTGCTTCATTCTTTATAACATCTGCGGATTCAGCTACGTTTGTACTTGGCATGCAGACAACGAGAGGATCGCTAACACCGCCTAATACCGTTAAAGTTGCTTGGGGAATTGCTCAATCTGCAGTTGCAGTCATTCTCCTTTATGTAGGAGGCCTCACCGCTTTGCAAAATACAATCATCATCGCGGCACTGCCCTTCTCCTTCATCATGATCCTAATGATATTCGCATTGTATAAAGCGTTGAAAAAGGAAGTATAGCGAAAAATAAAGCTGGTTCAGTGGAGATAATCCATTGAACTGGCTTTTTTATTTAATAAATCAGCACTCCTATGCTGGGTTTTCATGATATAGGAAAATCCTGCATAGGATGTAAGACAAGCTACAGGCTTGAATGAATTTAGACGGGAGGATTATGATGAAAGCTTTAACCGTAATGTTTGATAGGCTTGTCCAACGTTATTTGCCAGATGCCTTCTTATTTGCAATCATACTAACCGTTCTCGTGTATGTATTAGGTGTATTTTTCACTGGCAGCGGACCAATTGAAATGGTGTCCTATTGGGGTGATGGATTTTGGGATTTGCTTGCATTTGGGATGCAGATGTCTCTTGTTGTTGTTACAGGGTACATTTTAGCAAGCACACCTGTCGTGAAAGGGTTGCTTAAAAGACTAAGTTCACTTGCAAAAACACCGGCACAAGCTGTTATCCTCGTTACCTTTGTAGCACTTGTTGCATGTTTAATCAATTATGGGTTCGGTTTAGTTGTCGGCGCTTTATTTGCTATCCATGTGGCAAAAAGAGTACCGACCGTCGACTTTCGCGTGTTAATAGCGAGTGCATACAGTGGCATGCTCGTCTGGCATGGAGGTTTCTCAGCTTCCATTCCATTAACGATTGCAACACCTGGTCATTTTCTTGAAGATACAATGGGAAATATCCCAGTCGTTCAAACATTATTTAGTCCAGCGAATATTTTTATTGTAATTGCAATGCTTGTTACGTTACCTTTTTTCAACCGCTATTTGCTGAAAGGAGCTGCCGAATCCAATCTATCGGAGAAAACAAATCGTTTCAGTTCTGATGAGGAGGAGCAAGTAATCGACACAGTGGCTGCGACTACTCCAGCTGAGCGGCTTGAAAATAGTCGGCTCGTTTCACTCATCATCAGTATATTAGGGCTCGCTTTTGTTATTTACCATTTTGCAACCAATGGGTTCGACTTGAATATTAATATTGTCAATTTCATCTTTCTCTTTCTCGGGATCTTGCTTCACCGCACACCAAAACGTTTCTTGAATACCGTTTCAGACGGTGTGAAGAACGCAGGAGGAATCATTATTCAATTCCCGTTCTATGCGGGAATAATGGGCATGATGACAGCTTCTGGCCTATCCGAACAAATTTCGCTCTGGTTTGTATCTTTCGCAACAGATTATACGATGCCAATCATCACATTTTTAAGCGCCGGGATTGTTAATATTTTCGTACCTTCTGGCGGCGGGCAGTGGGCCGTGCAAGGGCCAATCATGATCCAGGCGGCAATGGAATTAGGGGCTGACATTCCCAAAACAGCCATGGCAGTTGCCTGGGGAGACGCATGGACGAATATGATCCAACCTTTCTGGGCTTTACCAATCCTCGCAATCGCTGGCCTTAAGATCCGGGATATCATGGGCTTTTGCGTTATGATTCTATTTTTCAGCTTCATTCCGATCGCCCTTGGATTTTTGCTATTTTAATGAAATAAGTCAACGAGAGATATTCTCTCGGCGACTTATTTTTCATGTTCATTATTTGAATATAGCATTTGGGAGGAAAGCGGAAACAAGCATGTTCGGTGCATTGACGATTTCACTTATACGTAAGTCAACTGCTAGACTGCATAGCATATATGCTTCTTCAGCTTTCATGCCGTATGTGTCCATGAGATGTTCAATCATATATTTTATTGCTTTTCTGGATGCTTCCATTAAATCTGGACCAAATCCGGTCGTTACATAGTATCCATGGCTGTCCGCCTCAGGAGTTGGAGGTCCAGGAATTTCATAACGCGGCTCGGCGATTGTCTTACCCTTATGTAGTTTAAACCGTACAGTCGCTTCCATCGAGGCTTCAATCGCTGTACCGCAAACTTCGCCATCCCCTTGCGCAGCATGTGTATCACCGATGGAGAACAAGGCACCTTCCACCCACACCGGTAAGTATAATTTGGTCCCTCGGGTCATATAGCGAATGTCGATATTCCCGCCATTTTGCCGAGGTGGAACGACACCAAAATTCCCTTCTTCCGGCAGGGCTACACCGATTGTTCCTGGGAAGGGTTTGATAAACAAATCGATTCCATGTAGAAATTCGGTCGTATTCGGTTTTGTGAGATCGAATGTCTTAATATGGGGTTCCTCGAAATCATCCGCTAATAGACCAAAACCAGGAATAATCGCTGTCCAACCCCAATCGAGTTGCTGGAAATTGATCATTTCAACTTCAAGCGTATCCCCCGGTTCCGCATCTTTAATATAAATCGGGCCAGCGACCGGATTTACTTTGGAAAAGTCCAGGGAAGCAACATCTTCCTTCGTCGAACGCTTCGTAAATTGTCCGCCGGAAGCTTCACTAATTTCAAATGTAATCGTCTGTCCAGAATCGACTTCAGCAATCGGCGGTATATCTTTGTCCCAGCCAATATGCATATGCGTTTGGAAATCATGAATTGTCATATGTGTATGTTGGTGCCTGTGTATACTCATCTTTTCTCCTCCTTGGAATATTTTTATTTATTTAAACTATAACACAATTGATTCATCTGAGTCTTTTCCCGGCTCACTCTTACCTAAATCTTCCTCGATGATTTCAAACCCTTCAATCACCGTATTTTCTTCTAGTTCAATGACAAGACAAAGTTTCCCGTCAAGTCGCATCTGGCGAATGTACCGTAATTCACTTGGGCTCACCTTCAAATCAGCAGCTTTCGTTTTGATTTTAATTGATTTAGAATCATATTTCGGTACAACATTCGTTGCCTTTAATTCGAACTTCTCATCGTTGATTACCTTTTTAAAGGCTTCCTCTACAGCTTCCGGTTGTACATTTTCTATACCGCTGCTGCTTAAAACACTTTCCATATCTCGGTAATCAAGCTTCGGTGTATCATCCGGGTCCGTCTCTTCAATCACCTGCTGGATCTCATCATACACATTTGCAAGTGTCGCTGTTGTAAACTGTTCTCCAGCAACGTCTTTAACAATCTCTTCAAACACAATCTTATCTTCCTCAGCGGTCATCATCTCTTCCGCGTTCAGCACGTCTTCAATAAAAGCAAAATCCAATTCCTTTGATTTACCAGTCGAATAAAGGACATGATTCACATCTGAAACGCCATCCGTAAAACATGGGAACAAAAACCCACCTATAGGGGCATTCAAATCAATAATTGGATTGACTTCAATATTGTATTTGAATTCTTTTTCCACATAATCAAACGCCAATTCTTTCCTTGGCTCCTGAGTCGTATTTATCGTACACATAATAAAGAAATGGGAATAGACTTTATCTCGTTCATTCTCCTCGGTTTCTTCACTGCTCGGTTTTACCGTCTTCAAATATTCACCCTTTGTGAATGTAACGATAATATCTTCCTCATACTGCTTTACTTCCAACATCTTCTCTACAATCTGCAGCATACGATCTCTCCATGTTTCACTATGTTCAGTCAGCACGCCTTGATGGAGAAGCAACTGGGTACTGTTTTCCGCTTCGTGAGCGAATCTTAATTCAAACAGCTTCCGATCGAGTTGGCCTGCAAGTACTTTCTTAAAATTGTTCATAAACAATTCTTGTTGCTCTCTCTCTAACATTTCAAATGGTGTGCTCTCCTGATGATAGATTTCACTTGAATCTTTCATAATATATACGTTAAATACTTCATTTATTTTCAATAAATCATTTTCCGGCTTTAACTGCCTGCGAAAACTAGCAATATCCTTTTTATTCACGTAAACACTCCTTATCTAATAATCTAATCTTAACTCATTCATTATACTACAAAAAAGGACGTCAAGGAGAATCCTCAGAACGTCCTTATTTTTAGATATAATAATATATTTTCTCTTTAGCTACCTGCCTGTCCTCTCACTAAACTAGTTAACGTATTAACAATTATCGTTGCTGCAAAGACTACCACTGCAATTGCTCCTATAATGAAAAAGACTGTCCCTAAGGTTGAATATTCTTCCGGGATGAGGTAGCTTAAACCGATAAACGCAAATCCGGAAGCAATTGCAGCAAGCAGCCAGCTTAATTTTTCAACCATGGTATCCCTCCTTCTCTTCTACAATATGCAACAGGAATTCTGATTGTCCGTGTGCATATTAGAAGAAAGGAACGGAGCCTTTCCCTGTCCTTTTACTCTAAACCACCAATGGATAAATATTTTGTTTCCAAATATGGTTCAATTCCTTCAAGTCCGCCTTCTTTTCCGATTCCGCTTTCCTTTAAACCACCGAACGGAGCGTGTGCAGCAGACGGGGCACCATCATTCCAACCAATGACACCAAAGGTTAGATGTTCATGTAAATACGTACCTGTCCGGTAATCATTTGTAAAGAAGTATGCAGCTAAACCGAATGGTGTGTTATTTGCGATATCAATCGCTTCTTCCACCGTATCAAACACAGTAATTGGAAGCACGGGGCCAAAAGTTTCCTCCTGCATGATATCCATTTCGCCAGTTACTTGTTTAAGAACGGTAGGATAGATGAAGTAATAGCCTTTATCATCATCTTTATCGAATTCATTCCCTGTAAGTACTTCAGCACCTTTTTGAACGGCATCATCGATTTGACTGACAACTTTTCTAAAGCCGTCCCCATTGATGACCGGGCCGATTTGAGTATCTTCTTCCAGTCCGTTTCCAACTTTTAATTTTGCTACTTCCCTTACAAGTCTGTCAGCGAATTCGTCTACAATTTCTTTTGCAACGAGGACTCGGTTTGCACAAATACAAGTTTGGCCTGCGTTACGGAACTTAGATGCAATAGTTTGTGGAACTGCGATGTCAAGGTCGGCATCTTTCGTGATGATGAGTGGGGCATGCCCACCAAGTTCCATCGATACGTGTTTTACCGAATCGGCACTTTGTTTAATTAACTGTTTTCCAACTGGAGTTGAACCGGTAAATGTAATTTTTCTCACGAGTGGACTATCTGTGAAAATCTCACCGACCGTTCTCCCTGAACCATTGACATATTGGACCACATCTTCTCGAATTCCTGCTTCATATGCTAGTTCAATCAGCTTAATCGTTGTAAGTGGAGTTTCACTTGCCGGTTTTACGATAAATGTACAGCCCGCAGCAAGTGCCGGTGCAGCTTTTCTCGTCATCATTGCTGCAGGGAAGTTCCAAGGTGTAATTGCTGCAACCACTCCTATTGGCTGGCGGGTCACGAGGATACGCTTAGACTCGGTATTCGCTGGAACGGTTCTCCCGTAAATCCGTTTTGCTTCTTCTGCAAACCAATCAATATAGCTTGTTGCATATTCAACTTCTCCAAGAGACTCAGAAAGCGGCTTCCCACTCTCAAGAGTCATCACACGGGCAATTTCTTCTTTTTGCTCCAATACTTTTTGCGACCATTTCCGAAGTAAACGTGCGCGTTCGTGGGCATTCACTTTCTTCCACTTATTGAACCCATCTGCAACCTTATCCAGTTTTGCCTGAATTTCTTCCATAGTATCAACTGTAACCTCTTCCACTAATTCACCCGTAGCTGGATTCAATACTTCTATATTTTCCGTCATGTTTCCTCGTCCCCTTCCGTATTTATAGATCAAAAATTACATTTCCCATACTTGTTTATATTGATAAAAACACTACTGCTCTGGTGCGCCAGTTGGATAGACTTGTGTTTCCAACTGGTTACCAATCCATGTCTCCCCATCTTCCCAATGCTCCTTTTTCCAAATCGGGACAATCTGCTTAATGCGCTCAATAACATATTCATTTGCTTCATAAGCGGCCTTGCGATGAGGGGATGAGACAGCGATACATACAGCAGTCTCCGATATATCCAGACGCCCGATTCTATGGGTGACTGCGACTTCTGTTTCTGGCCATTTTCCCTTTACTTCATCTCCTATTTCAGCAAGCTTCTTCTCGGCCATCGCTACGTAAGCATCGTATTTAAGATAAATTGTTTTCCTGCCCCGAGTCCATTCCCTCGCAATCCCGAGAAAGGTAGTGATTGCCCCAGCTTCTCTGCGTATCACCTTCTGAATTACAGCCTCCGTATCGATTGGCTCTTTTACAATTTCATACATTTTCTCTGTCACACAAGTTCTCCCCCTTTCAACCAATCTCCCCATGTAACTCCAGACTGCTCCTCCAGGGAAATCACTGTTTTCTGTTCACCTTTTTCATAGCCTTCTTTATTTCCAGGGAGCACAATAAGTATATTTGCTTCAGCTAAGGAAGTAACGATATTCGGTTTATCAAGGCCAACAGGAACTGCAATTACTTTCCCATTTTCATATACGAGCTTCCCCCGGACGAATCGATGAAATGGATTAGCGTTCGGAAAGTCGGCACCAAGCTCTGCCCTTAGCCTTTTCAAATAGGGCTTCTCCATATGCAAAAAGCGCCGGATTACAGGCCTTGCGTACATTTCAAAGCCGACATAACAGGAGGATGGATTGCCTGATAAACCGAAAAATAGTTTGCCATCAACCTCTGCTACCGTTGTAACAGAGCCGGGACGCATTTTAATTTTATTAAACAATACATTCGCATTTAATCTCTTTAAAATATCCGGGATATAATCATAATCGCCGACAGATACACCGCCCGTTGTAAGCAATATATCTATCTTTTCCAGCGCAGCAACAACTTGGTCATAGCAAACTTCGAGCTCATCCGCAAACTGGCCGAGGGAAACGGGGATGCCACCAGCCCGCTCAATTTGCCCGATTAACATGTAAGAATTACTGTCCCTTATCTTGCCCGGTTCTAGTGCTGCATCCACTGATAGAAGCTCACTACCAGTAGAAATAATTCCTACTAGCGGTTGCTTAACGACGGGAACTTCGCTGTAACCAAAGGTCGCGAGCAACGCCATAATTCCTGGATTTATGTATGTCCCCTTTTGGACAAGCACTTCGCCTCTTTTCGTATCTTCACCTGTTTTTGTAATATTTTCAAACGATGTTAGTTTTCTAGTAAACTCGATAAATGTCTTTCCATCTTGCCTCTTTTCCTCTACATCCTCCAGCATAATCACCGCATCGCACCCGGCTGGAATCTCTGCACCGGTCATAATCCGGACGGCTTCATTTTCCTGAACGGTTCCTTCGAATATACTACCCGCCCCAATTTCACCAACTACTTCCAGTTTACTAAGACCATTTCCAGTATCGTTTGCCCGAACGGCAAATCCGTCATATCGTGTTCGATCAAAGGGAGGAACAGCATGATCACTAATCAAATCTTCCGCAAGAAAAAAACCGTGGCTCTCTTCAAGAAGGATTGACGTCTTCTCTCCTTTTACCGCGTGTTGCATGACCCTTTGAATTGCATCGTCCACCTCAATAGGTGTACGTATTTCTACCATTAAATAACCTCCTAACCAACAAGCTGGTAATAAATTTTCCTTGCTTGTTCAATTGAATCGGTCCCATGAATGAAAGTCCGACCATCTTTAAAAATAACAATCCGTAAATCATCATATTGAAGGGATAGTAAAAAGTCATTCACATTAACTTGACCAAGCCTTCCCAGCTTGCTTGCAAGGTCTGGTAAAACAACGTCACGCTTCGCCCTTATTTGTACGGTATTTCTGCCGCAGAGGACTTCTGTTTTTGTTCTTTCATCATAACTTAATGCTGGGTACGCCGGATTTGTACCGCATGTTGGACAATCTGCTTTTTTTGCCCGGTCAACCTTAATCGTCTGATATTGATTGGACCAGAGATCAAACATGACAAGTTCGGTTCTTAAAGCCTCTTCATCTTCTACGAGCAGTTTTAATGCTTCTGCAGATTGGTGGGCAACAACCATTTGTACTGCCGGAGCAATGATTCCAACTGAATCGCATGTCGCGCCAGTCATCGTCGTTGTATTTAAAATACAAGCTAAGCATGGTGTTTCACCAGGTAAAATCGTATAGCTCATCCCTGTACTACCGACGACAGAACCGAATATCCATGGGAGCTTGTATTTATGAATCAGGTCATTCATAATGAAGCGAATGTCGAAGTTATCAGTCGCATCAATTACAAGATCCGCTCCCTCAAGCAGTGGTGCAAAGTCCTCTCCAGTAACATCAAGAATATATGCGGCAATTTCCACCTCCGGATTAATCGCTTTCAACCTTTCTTTTGCTGCCACCACTTTAGGTATTTGATTTTTCGCATCCTTTTCCGTGAATAATTGCTGACGCTGGAGGTTACTAAGTTCCACATAGTCGCGATCAATGATTGTCAGTTTACCAATTCCAGACCGGACGAGATTCGCGGCATTAGCTGTTCCTAGGGCCCCGCAGCCAACAATGAGAACATGTTTTTGATTGATTTTTTCCTGACCGGATTCTCCAATCGGTTTAAATAAAGCTTGTCGCGAATATCGTTCATTCATCACTTCATTTCCTTTCTTTTCTCGCAATCCATTTTAACCACCGATATAAGACATTTCGATTTTTTTCTTATTTTTCGCTGTTTGTTCTGTGCGTTCATCTGAATACCGGTCTGTTCGCTTGCCCCAAATTGAAGCTATTGTTTCTCTAATTTTTCCGTCATCTGTTTCCGAGCGGACAAGATCCTTTAAGTCATACCCACTGGAAGCAAAGAGACAGGTATAAAGTTTCCCATCTGCCGCAATGCGGGCGCGGGTACAAGTCAAACAGAATGATTCAGACACAGATGTAATGAAACCGACTTCTGTATCTGTTCCTTTATAGCGGTAACGTTTCGCCACTTCGCCAAGGTAATCCGGGTCAACCGGCTCGACGTCAAAATGCTTCGTAATGTTGTCAAGGATTTCTTTTTTCGTTACGACTTTACTGAAGTCCCACCCATTCGTCGTGCCAACATCCATGAATTCAATAAATCGTAACGTAACTCCTTTTTCTTTAAAAAATTTCGACATCGGGATAATTTCCTGTTCATTCATGCCTTTCTTAACGACCATATTAACTTTCACATGCAAGCCGACTTTCAGCGCTTCATCGATTCCTTTAAGCACTCGTTCAGTACTTACTCCACTATCATTGATCGCTTGAAACGTTTCATTATCGAGGGCATCCAAGCTTACATTAATCCGTTTCAGACCTGCATTTTTAATCGTTTCCGCCTTAACCGGAAGCAGGGAGGCATTCGTCGTTAAGGCAATATCTTCAAGGCCATCAATTCCGTTTAGTTGTTCAATCAGTTGTGGGAGATCCCTTCTTAATAGCGGCTCACCGCCGGTTAATCTAATTTTATTCACGCCAAGCTCAACGAAAGCAGTCGCAAGTCTTGTGATTTCATCATTACTTAGTAATTGCTCCTTTGGTAAAAAAGCATAATCCGGACCAAATATCTCCCGTGGCATACAGTATGTGCACCGGAAATTGCAGCGGTCTGTAACAGAAATGCGTAAATCCTGAAGTGGTCTCCCGAATTTATCGGTAATATTCACCATAGACGCTCTCTCCCTTCCAATTAATATTCCTCAAGTTGCCGTTCTTTTCACTCTTATCCTTCATTATAAGCCTTTTGCTAGATAATATCGAATAGTTTGTATGATTAATAGTGATACATGTTATTTTTTTATTGAGTTGCTTATTACTTTCATTCAGCTTAAGTGGGTGCAACTTACCTTTGGAGGTCTGCAGTCCATCGGGCAACTGAACGGCGATTAGAGGTCTAGCCAAGAGAACGTGCTAAACATTTCCGCTGAATGAAAGCTGCTGTTTCGTAGAGAAGTAAAAAAACGGGTTTTCAAGGAGACTTCCTTGATTAACCCGCTTAAATTTTTACATTCAATACATACTTCTTCTAAAATCTTTTTTCTCGTACTGATTTAGTTCCCGTTCTTTTTCCAAGTATTAAATTGGATAGCATTTGAATGGCTGGTGGTGCGTCAGGGTTAATATTTCTGTTCTAACTATGTTTTAAAAGCATAAACTATAGGGAATATAATTGTAACCCATACCAACAAAGATGAGGAGGCGGATGATGAGTCTGACGAAAAAGATTTTAATCGCCCTCGTTCTTGGTGTCATTGCAGGTATTATTTTAACGTTTATTCCTGAAAGCGTTTTCTCAACACTTGATATGTATTTATTAACCCCGGTTGGTCAAGTGTTCATCAACTTGATTATGATGCTCGTTGTTCCCATTGTCTTTGTCTCGATTGTGCTCGGTACCGCTGGTCTAGGTGAGCCGGCTAAGCTAGGTAGGATTGGAATTCAGGCGATTAGCTTTTTCCTTATTACGACTGCAATTGCTATATGTATTAGCCTTGCGCTTGCCTTTATGATCAAGCCAGGGACGGAAGGTGTCTTTGATGTAGATGCCGCAGATTACAAAGCGGCTGAAGCCCCGCCAGTTGTTGAAACAATCGTTAATATTATTCCTACGAATCCAGTGTCTGCCATGTCTTCTGGTGATATGTTGCAAATCATCGCATTTGCCATCTTCATCGGTATTGCACTTGCCTTTCTACAAGATAAAACACAAGGTATCCAACGTTTGTTCACGCAAGCCAACGACATTCTTATGTTTCTTGTTAACCTAGTTATGAAAGCAGCCCCATATGGTGCATTTGCGCTTATTACCTCGGCGATTGGCGGAGCAGGACTTGATGCAATCGGCTCAATGGGAGCATATATGGGAACTGTTATCCTTGGGTTATTTGTCCATGCTGCTGTTGTTTATAGTCTCGCCATCTGGCTGCTTGGAAAAGCAAATCCTTGGACATTTTATAAAGTATTTTTCCCTGCGATGTCAGTTGCTTTCAGTACGTCAAGTTCCAATGCAGCCTTACCAATTTCAATGAAGTCAGCTCAGGAAAACCTTGGAGTGAGCAAGAGTATAAGCAGCTTTGTTCAACCCCTTGGCGCCACAATCAATATGGATGGAACAGCCATTATGCAAGCAACAGCTGCTGTGTTTATCGCTCAAGTGTATGCGATTGATCTTGGATTCTCGGAAATCATTATGATTATTCTTACAGCAACACTGGCTAGTATTGGAACGGCTGGTGTACCAGGTGTCGGACTAATCATGCTTGCAATGGTCCTTTCGCAAATTGGGCTCCCGGTTGAAGGGATTGCTCTAATAATTGGAATCGACCGGCTGCTTGATATGCTGCGGACAGCAGTTAACATTACAGGTGACGCGGCATGTGCCTACATTATTTCCGAGAATGAAAAACGTAAAAAAACTGGATAAGAGAGGAATCTTCTGGGACACGGGGTCAGAGCCCTTGTCCCAGATAAATCCTTTGACTCCGTGTTGTTAAATGATTTCATTTATTTCTTCTTGTATTTTGGTTAGTTCTTTTACGATGACAGGCATCATTTTATTTATATTATTTGTGACGGTTGAAACAGCAACTTCATAATTTCTTGCAAGTTCTGTTTTTGACATATCTTCTTCATAATTAGCGTTATAAACAATGAATTCAATCGCT